>JBCNOX010000002.1:0-30806 GCA_039593645.1 Pseudoduganella sp. | reverse complement strand
TTCCGGTACGAACTTGTCCTGCTTGGCGCTGGCGTCCTGGAAGTAGCGGTCAGCCGAACCATCGGCCATCGCGCCCAGGGAGCCCATGCCGCGGTAGGACTTGTACGAACGGCCCTGGTACAGGATCACTTCGCCCGGTGCTTCTTCGGTACCGGCGAACATGGAGCCCATCATCACGGTGGAAGCGCCGGCTGCCAGTGCTTTCGAAATGTCGCCCGAGAAGCGGATGCCGCCGTCGGCGATACATGGAACGCCAGTGCCCTTCAGCGCTTCGGCCACGTTCGAGATCGCGGTGATCTGCGGAACGCCCACGCCTGCAACGATACGGGTGGTGCAGATGGAGCCTGGGCCGATGCCGACCTTGACTGCGTCCGCGCCGTATTCCACCAGCGCTTTCGCTGCAGCGGCGGTGGCGATGTTGCCGCCGATGACGTCAACGTGCGGGTACTTGGTCTTGATGTACTTCACACGGTCCAGGATGCCCTGGGAATGGCCGTGGGCAGTGTCGACCACCAGCACGTCCACACCGGCGGCTACCAGCAGGTCGATGCGTTCTTCGTCTTTCGCACCAACGCCGACTGCCGCGCCAACCAGCAGCTTGCCGTGCTGGTCTTTCGATGCGTTCGGGTGTTCGGTCGATTTCTGGATGTCCTTGACGGTGATCAGGCCGCGCAGCTCAAACGCTTCGTTCACCACCAGCACGCGCTCCAGGCGGTGCTTGTTCATCAGGCGCTTGGCCTCTTCGGTGTTGGCTTCCTCGTTGACGGTGACCAGCTTTTCGCGCGGGGTCATCTTGGCGCGTACTTCGGCGTCCAGCTCTTTTTCAAAGCGCAGGTCACGGTTGGTGATGATGCCGACCACTTCCTTGCCCTGAACCACCGGGAAGCCGGAAATGCCATATTGCTCGGTCAGCTTGATCACGTCGCGGATCTTCATGTCCGGCGGGATGGTGATCGGATCGCGCAGCACGCCGGCCTCGAAACGCTTGACCTTCGACACTTCACGTGCCTGGTCTTTCGGCTTCAGGTTCTTGTGAATGATGCCGATGCCGCCTTCCTGTGCCATCGCGATCGCCAGACGGCTTTCGGTCACGGTATCCATTGCTGCAGACAGCAGTGGGATATTCAGGGAAATGTTGCGGGTCAGGCGAGTCTTGAGGGACGTATCCGCAGGCAGAATGTTGGAATACGCGGGGACGAGGAGCACGTCATCGAAAGTGAGTGCTTTTTGGAGCAGACGCATAGTATTTCCTATAGGCGCAAAAGCAGATTATACAGGAAACATTCGCTTTCGTCTCGGCAATCCTGAAACGGCTTTCCAGCATAGCTTGGTGCTCACGATGGTAGCGCTAGCATTCTCGCAACACCATGCTGCGGTCAGAACCAAATCTTCTTTACAAATTCTGCCAATAGGCTAGACTTGTCATCACTGTTAGCGCTATCAGTCATTTAGGAGACTTATGAAGAACAATACGAATCTGCGGTGGGTTGTCATGGGCGTCAGCGGCGCCGGGAAGAGCGAAATCGGCGCCCGCCTGGCCGCAGCCCTGGGCGTGTCTTTCCTGGAGGGCGACAGCTTTCATCCAGCGGCGAACGTCGCCAAGATGTCGGCCGGTGTGCCGCTGAACGACGACGACCGCGCCGGCTGGCTGCAAACGCTGCGCAATGAAATCAGCGCTGCCCGCGAACGCGGCGATGGGCTGGTGCTGTCCTGCTCTTCGCTCAAGCGCCGCTACCGCGACTTGCTGCGCAACGGCGATCCCGAACTGCGCTTCGCCCACCTGCACGGCGAGCGTGAAATCCTCGAGCAAAGGATGCGTACCCGTCCGGGCCATTACATGCCGGCCTCGCTGCTGGACAGCCAACTGCGCGACCTGGAACCACTGCAAGCCGATGAAGCCGGCCTGCGCCTCGAACTGACCCAGCCACCCGAACAGCTGGTCAACACGATCCTGCAGTCCCTGCACCGCCAAGCCTAAAATCAATACAGGAGACAGAATGAACTCAGTCATCACCGCCAAGGTTCCCAAACGCCGTTGGGGCATAGGCGCCCTGCTCGGCATCGGCGTCCTTATTAACTATATCGACCGCATCGGCCTGTCCGTCGCCGCGCCTCAGATCCAGGAGGCATTCAATCTCACCCCAGTCGACATGGGCCTTTTGTTCAGCGCCTTCGCCTGGTCTTACTCCCTGCTGCAAATCCCGGTCGGCATGGTACTGGACCGCTTCGGCCCGACCCGCGTGGGTCGCTGGGGCGCATTCCTGTGGGGGCTGGCGTCCGTCATTACCGCCTTGTCCAGTGGCTTCGCGGGCATTTTCGCGGCCCGCGTCCTGCTTGGCATTGCCGAAGCACCGGCCTTCCCCGTCAGCTCCAAAGCCACGGGCTACTGGTTCCCGCGCAGCGAACGCGGCACCGCCACTGCCATCTTCGACGCCGCCGCCAAGTTCTCCAACGTGATCGGCGTTCCGCTGGTCGCTGTCACGGTGGTGGCCTTCGGCTGGCGCTGGGGCTTTGGCCTGACTGCGGTGCTCAGCTTCAGCTACTTCTTCGCCTTCCTTCTGTTCTATCGCGATCCCAGCGCCGACACCAGATTGAGCAAGGCAGAACTCGAATACATCCAGCGCGGCGGCGCGGCGCCGGAAGGTCCGGCCGAAGGCGGCGCCGTCAATATGCTCGGCTACCTGCTCACGAAATCCAAAGTGTGGGGGCTGACCATCGGCTTCGCTGCCTACGGCTATACCTTCTACCTGTTCCTGACCTGGCTGCCAGGCTACCTGGTGCAGACCATGCACATGAGTATCATCAAGTCGGCCGGCTTTGCCGCCATCCCATGGGCCGTGGCGACCGTGACCGACCTGATCGTCGGCGGCTGGCTGATCGACCACCTGATCGCTAAAGGCAAGAACGAATCCACAGTGCGCAAGAGCGTGCTGGTGATCGGCATGCTGTTCGGCCTCGCCGTCTTCGGCGCGACCCAGACTACCGACCCGGCCTGGGCCATCTTCTGGATCTCGATCGCACTGGGCGGACTGGCTTCCGCGGCACCGGTTGGCTGGTCGCTCCCTTCGCTGATCGCGCCCAAAGGCGGCGCCGGCACGGTCGGCGGCATCATGAACTTCGCCAATAACCTGATGGGCGCTGCCGCCCCTATCGTCACCGGCATGATTGTCGGCGCCACCAACTCCTTCGCCAACGCCTTCATGGTGGCCGGCGTGATCCTGCTGGTCGGCATCGTGTCCTTCGTCTTCGTGCTCGGAAAAATCGAACCGCTGCCAGACCCTGCCCCGCGTGGCAGTACCGTGCCTGCATAAGCCGCACAGCCAGATATACCTCCGGAGACAAAATGAACAAACGCATTACTGCGGTGGCGGCGCTCGCCCTCGCCGCTTGGAGCAGCGCTGCACTGGCGCAAAGCAATGTCGCCTTTTACGGCGTGATGGACCTTGGCATCTCCCAGGACCGGGGCGGCGTAGCCGGCACCTCAACGCGCGTCACCAGCGGCATGGCAACCCAGAGCCGCTGGGGCTTCAAAGGCAGCGAGGACTTCGGCAACGGAGTGTCGGCCTTCTTCGTGATCGAAGGCGGCATTCATGGCGACGTTGGCAATTCGACCCAGAATAACACCCTGTTCGGCCGCACCAGTATCGTCGGCCTGCGCAGTGCGAAATTCGGCGCGGTCTCTGTCGGCCTGCAGGATACGCCGCTGTTCACCACCCTCAACACCGTGGTGGACCCGCTGCGCAACGGCATCGCGCGCTCCAACAATCTGATGCCTTCGACCGGCTTCCGCGCCAGTAACTCGGTGCTGTATCGCACTGCGGACTTGAACGGCTTCAGCGCCGACTTCATGGTGGCAGCCGGCGAAGTGGCAGCAGACAGCAGCGCCGGCCGCGCGCTGGGCGGCTCGGTTGGCTACTCGAAAGGTCCGCTCAACATCAGGCTTGCCTACCATAGCCGCAACAACGACGCCGCGTCCTTGAGGAATACCGGCAGCGGGCGCAACTTCCTGCTCGGCGCAAACTACAACTTCGAAGTGGCGAAGGCCTGGTTCGGCTTTGGTGTGGACAAGGGGCCGATCAGCGCGCCGTACAACAGCGCCGGCGCACCCTTCGGTGGCACGCCACCAACGCCATCGACCGACAGCCGCGACCTGCTGCTGGGTGTTTCGGTTCCGTTTGGGCCGTACGCCGTGGTGGCAACCGCCATCCACAAGGATGACCGGGGTACGCTGAACCAGGATGCGCAGCAATACGCGCTGGCCTATATGTACGCATTCTCCAAGCGCACCGACATCTACACCTCCTATGCCCGCATCCGCAACCACAATGGCGCGGGCTATACCGAGGGCAATAGCGAAGAACCAGGCCTTGGCGACCGCCAGTTCACGGTCGGCTTGCGCCATCGGTTCTGATGCGCAGTCAAGCGGACGATTCTTTTGGGAAATAAATTTGACAACAGGGGGATTTCGGGGTGAAATGTGCATTCTCACCCAAGGAAATATCCCTATGAATCAACGTATTACCCGCCTGGCGCTGGCAACGGCGCTGATTGCCTGCACTTCCCTCGCTCAAGCGCAGTGGGTGTGGGTGAACGATAAAGGCGTGAAACAGCTGTCCGACCAGCCACCACCACCAGGTACGCCAACTAATCGCATCCTGAAAGCTCCCCGCGGCGCGGCCGGCGCCGAACTGCGCAAGGAAATGGCCGCGGCGCCAGCCACGGGCGATGAAGCGCCAGCAGCGGAAGAGAAAGCTGCACCAGCCCAACCGACGTTGGCTGAACGCAACGCGGAATTCAAGAAGCGCCAGCAAGAATCTGCCGCAAAGGCCGCCAAGGCGGAAGAACAGGCCAAACTCGACGCTGAGAAGAAGAAGTACTGTGCAGATGCCAAGAGCAATATCGGCATGCTGGAAAGTGGCGTGCGGGTTTCCGAAATGGGGCCAAACGGCGAGCGCAGCTACATGTCCGACGAAGCGCGCGCAAAAAAAATCAGGGAACAGCGCGAGTCGGTCAACAGCATGTGCAAATAAGCGGGAACCTGCATTGCCGGGCGTGGTCTAAGGATGCGTGGAGAGGGATCAACGCACCGGAGGTGATTATGAACGGCAATGAAACTGCGCAGCACCCTGACTTGTTTGACCACGAGCGCCGCATTACGCGACTTGAAGAGGCCGTAGCGCACATTCAAGTTGCACTCGTGCGTATCGAGAACGAGCTCAAGGAAGTTGGGATCGAAATGCGCAGCGAGAACCGAGCGCTTCGAGAGGCCATTGATCGCAACTTCGAAGCACTTCGGCAAGAGTTCCACCGCGACCGCCGCTTCTCGGCAATGGTCTTCATGACGACTCAACTGGCAGTGATCGGCGCCTTGCTGCGCCTAGCGGGAGTTTTCTAGGCCTTCTTTGCTCGGCGCCGCCGGGCATCTTTCGGGTCGGCGATCAATGGCCGGTAGATCTCGACCCGGTCGCGTGCGCGCACCACGGTATCCAGCGTTTTCTTCTTGCCGTAAATACCAACCGGCATCGTCACCAGGTTGATCTCAGGCGCCTCCTGAAGGATGCCGCTGATCTCGATTGCCTGGCCGATTGTCGTGCCTTCATCCACTTCCAGCGCATACAGGAGCGGCTGCGAAGCCGGCGCATAGCACACGGTAATTTTGATACGTTCAGCCATAGACGGTCTCGGCACGCTTGCAGAAGGAGTCGACCATGCTGTTGGCGATCATGCCGAACACGGACCCGATCACCTGTTCCAGCAGCTTGCTGGAAAACTCGTAGTGCAAGTCGAGTTCCACCTTGCAGGCATCTTCGCGCAAGGCCTTGAAGGTCCAGGTACCGTCGAGGGTCTTGAACGGGCCATCGACCAGTTTCATGCGGATTTCAGTGAACGGAATATTGGTGTTGGACGTGGTGAAATGCTGCTTAACACCATGAAAATTGATCCCAACGCTGGCCACAACATGGTTCTCACCCCGTTCGCGGACATCTACGCCGCCACACCAGGGCAAAAATTTGGGATAATCCTCGACCTTTGCCACTAAATCAAACATTTGCTCGGCGCTGTATCCCAGGAATACCGACTTGTGCACTACTGCCATTGAGTAACCGTTTGCTATGATGTTGTCCAAAGAACCCGTAGTTTAACCGACCCACGCATTTTTACCCATGTCCATTGCCGATAATCGCAAAGCCTTTCACGACTACTTCATTGAAGACAAATATGAAGCCGGAATCGCGCTCGAAGGCTGGGAAGTCAAGGCGATCCGCGATGGGCGCGTTCAGATCAAGGAAGCTTACGTTACCATCCGCGATAACGAACTGTACCTGTTTGGCGCGCACATCAGCGCCCTGCCTACCGCTTCCACCCATATTCACCCGCAAGCCGTGCGCACGCGCAAGCTGCTGCTGCACCGTGCCGAGATTGACAAGCTGGTTGGCAAGGTCGAGCGCGCCGGCTATACCCTGGTGCCGCTGAACCTGCACTTCAAGGGCGGCCGCATCAAGTGCGAAATCGGCCTGGCCAAGGGCAAGAAGCAGCACGACAAGCGCGCCTCCGAAAAAGATCGCGACGCCAGCCGCGAGGTGGCGCAAGCGATGAAGCAACACCGGCGTTAATATTTCCAAGCAGCAATCACTGTATGCAGCGGTACGGAAGCGAATACGCTTCTGGACCGGCGCTGAGCACCGAGATTATCATTGAAGCATCCGAACCTCTGCGCCGAGGCCGCGCTGCAGATTAGCCAGAACTTCCAGGTAAAAGGAGACCGTTGATGCGCGCTTTCGCTGCCCTGCTTCTTCCCCTGGCGCTGGCTGGATGCGCCTGGTTTTCCAACAAGCCGCCGGAAAACGATTACGCCTCCACCTCGCAAAACCAGTTCGTTGGGGCCAACTACCGGGCCGCCGACTCGCTGCTCGCACAACTGAACGGCCGCCTGGCCGGCGACAAGCCCCTGATCATGGCAACCGTGGTCAACATCGATGCGCTTGACCAGAGTTCGACGCTGGGCCGGCTGGTATCCGAACAGGTATCGACCCGCCTCGCCCAAGGCGGCCTGCAAATGCTGGAAATGAAGCTGCGCACCTCCGTCTACAAGAAACGCCAGCAAGGCGAAATGATGCTGACGCGCGAAGTCGGCGAAGTGGCACACAACCACAATGCCCAGGCGGTGGTGGTCGGGTCGTACGGTGAGACCAACGACGCCGTCTTCGTCAACATCAAGGTCGTGCAGCCGCAAACCAACCAGGTAATGGCAGCAACCGACTACGTCCTCGCAAAAGACAGCGTAGTGCGTTCTATGCTGCTGGGACGCTGAGCAAGTCCACCAGCCGCGGCAGCACTTCCTGCGCTGGCAGCTCCAGCTTCAGGGACAGCAGGTCGTCGGCGCGGGTTTTCCCCGCGTTGATGGCCGCTATCGGCTTGCCCGCAGCCGCAGCCATGCGGCAGAAACGGAAGCCGGAAAACACCATCAGCGAAGAGCCGACGACCAGCAATGCATCGGCGGCCTCCATTTCCGCCAGCGCCTGCGCGGTGCGTGCGGCCGGCACGTTATCTCCGAAAAAAATCACATCGGGCATCAGCACGCCGCCGCATGTGGCGCATGCAGGGGCATGGAAGTCCTGCAGTGCATCGGGTTCAATGGCCGCATCGCCATCCGGCAGTGGCTGGGCCAGCATATTCGCCAGTTCAGGATTGTCGCGTTCAAGCTGCGGCTGCAGGCTGGCGCGCGAGTAGCGGGCCTGGCATTCGAGGCAGATCACGTGGTGCAGGTTGCCATGCAATTCGATCAGGCGTTTGCTGCCTGCGCGCTGATGCAGGCCATCCACGTTCTGCGTAATCACACTGTAAAGATGGCCGCTGGCTTCCAGTTCCGCAATCGCGCGATGGCCGGCATTCGGCTCCGCACGCGAGATCGTGGGCCAGCCCACCATGCTGCGCGCCCAGTAGCGACGCCTGACGGCCTCGTTTCGACGGAACTCCGGCCCCTGGATCGGGGTGCGGCCGCGGCGTACGCCATCCTTGTCGCGGTAACCGGGGATGCCGGAAGCGGTACTCAGGCCGGCGCCGGTCAGCACCAGTACCCGGCTGTGGCACGCCAGGAAGCGCGCCAATTCAGCCTCAATCGACTGCGGCGCATCCATTTGGCTTGAAAATACGTTCGGTCGAAGCCGGGTATTTTTCCAGTTTTGACGCAGCACGAGTTGGGCGCGGGGCGAAATCGCCGCCGCAGTTCGGGCATTTGCCGTGCAGCTTCTCGTCCACGCAATCGGCGCAGAAGGTGCATTCGAATGAGCAGATCAGGGCATCCTGCGCACCGGGCGGCAGGTCCTTGTTACAGCATTCGCAGTTGGGGCGCATTTGCAGCATGTCAGGACTCCTCTATTGTTATCGGTAGCTGAGCGCATTCAGCAAAGCACTGGTGGTGTCGATATCGGCCAGCGCCTCATTCGTTGCGCGCGCAAAGCTGCGCTCACGGATACGGGTCAGGCGCTCGATCAATTCCTGCTTGGGCAGACGCGATTGCACGATTGCGGATGGATCGATCCCTTCATAGCGGCCGCCGTTCGCTTCAAGCGCATCGAGCAGGCGCCGCACTTCCGCATCGGGTAAAGCGCCCTTGCCTGCCGGCGGCGACGGTTGCTGCGCCAGTTGCTGGCGCATCGGCGCGAAGAAATCCACCGCTTCTTTCGACAGCCCTTGCGGCTTGAGCGCCAGCAGCACCTGGCGACCCTGCGGGCCACCGGCGCGCACCAGGAAGTTCACCGCGCGCGTGAAGATTTCGATATCGGCGCTTTGCAGCAGCGGCTCAACGGCAGGCACGCTGGCAGGAGAACCGACCAGCTGCAGTACATCCAGTACTGGTTTGGCGACAGCGGGATCGCGCAACAGTGCGGCAAGATGGCGCTCACCCGCCGCGCCAAAGCGGCCATACAGCAAGGCGCGTACGCCCGTTTCGTCGATCATGGAGCCTTGCTGTGGTAGCGGGACGCTCACCGGCTTGCGCAGGAAGATGCGATCGATCAGGGGCAGCAAGCGCGCATCCTTGCTCGCCGCCGCGGCATGCATCAGGCGGAAAAGCTGCGGGCCATCCAGCAGCGCATCAGGATGAATGGCCAGGGCCGCCTGCACGGCGAGCGGCTTGTCCGATTCATCGCCGTAAGCGACCAGGAAGCAGGCAGCATCGAGCAGCAGCTGCTGGCTGGGGCGCGGGGAACGGAGTTCCGCGGCCAGTTCGCGGCGCAGCAGCGGGATCGCATCCTCGCGGTAATCGCCGAAGAAGCGCCAGGCGGCATCCAGTTCGCGGCGCTGGGCGCCCGCAGCGGCGGCATTGGCGGCGGCTGGCATCGCGCGGACCTGAGCGATGCGAGCGGCGATAGAGGCATCGGTAGCGGCATCGCCTGCGTATGCCGACAACGCGGAAGATGCCAGCAAGGCAGCAAGAACGCGCTTCATGCCGACAACCTTTGCTGAAGGTCAGTCACGCTGGCGCGCCAGTCTTCGAAATGCTCACTGTCTTCCCACAGCTCGCGCAGCTCGGAAGCTTCGGAAAGCACAAGCGCCAGCACGCGCTGGGCCTTGTCAGCGATATCCGCACGCGGCTTGCTTAGTTTTGCCTGCACTTCAGCCACCCACTCATCGACGCGCGCCGAATCCTCATCCTTCGGCCCGCCCTTGCCCTGCAGGCGCGACCAGGTTTCGACGGCAGCCAGTGCTTCCGCGCCATATGGCGCCTCAAGATACTCGGTGGTCTCCGCCTGAAGCACGTTATTCAACGTGTCCTCGATAAAATAAAGGTCCTTCGACTCCTGCAAATCCTCCGCCCAATCCTGCGCGAAATCATTGCCATACGGCCCAACAGCCCAGGTTCCCACATGCGCCTCCTGTTCGATATAAGGCCGCATTGTACGCAATTACGGCCCAGCCCGTGTCACACCCTGGGGTCACACCCCAAGTGTGACACGGGCCCATGCGTATTATGCTTGCGCTCGTGTCACGTTCGGGGTGTGACCCCAGGGTGTGACACGGGCTCTGCCGTTATTTTTGGGTCTTCACGACTTGCAGGGCGGTGGCGATCAGGCTGCTCATCTCGCCGACGTTGGCGGGGACGATCAGGCTGTTGTTGGTCTTGGCCAGCTCGCCGAAGGCGCTGACGTATTGCTCGGCTACTTTCAGGTTCATTGCCGCTTCGCCGCCGGGTTGCTGGATCGCCTGGCCGACCTGCTTCAGCGCGCCGGAAGTCGCTTCGGCAATCGCGAGGATGGCTGCGGCTTCCCCTTGCGCGCGGTTGATGGCGGCTTGCTTGTCGCCTTCCGAGCGTGCAATGGCGGCTTCGCGTTCACCGGTGGCGATGTTGATCTGCTCTTGCTTGCGCCCTTCTGAGGCGGCAATCAACGCGCGCTTGCCGCGTTCGGCCGTGATCTGGGCCTGCATGGCGTGCAGGATTTCCTGCGGCGGCGTCAGGTCCTTGATCTCGTAGCGCAGCACCTTCACGCCCCAGTTGGCAGCCGATTCGTCGATCGCGTTCACCACCGTGGAGTTGATGTGGTCGCGCTCTTCAAACGTCTTGTCCAGCTCCATGCGGCCGATCACCGAGCGCAGCGTGGTCTGCGCCAGCTGCGTGATCGCGGCGATGTAGTTGGAGGAGCCGTAGGAGGCGCGCATCGCATCCGTCACCTGGAAGTACAGGATGCCATCCACCTGCAGCTGCGTATTGTCCTTGGTGATGCAAACCTGGGACGGCACGTCGAGCGGGATCTCTTTCAGCACGTGCTTGTAGGCGATGCGGTCGATGAACGGCACTACAATGTTCAGGCCGGGGCCGAGCGTGGCGTGGTATTTGCCCAGCCGCTCGACCACCCATGCGTGCTGCTGCGGCACCACGTTGATGGTCTTGAATACGAACACCAGCGCGACGATAAAGACGACCAGCGTGACAGTGCCAAAACTGATTTCCATTCACTTCTCCTTGTTATGCGCCGACGATCAGCCGGCTGCCGCGAATCTCGCGAATCCTGAATACGCCTGGTGCCGCCGCTTCGCCGGGCGCCAGTTCCACATCCCACATGGCGCCGCGATACATCACGCGGGCGGCGCCATCCTGCCAGGCCGGCACATTGACGGTCTGGCCGATGTCCAGGTTGACGTCAGGGTTGGACGAAGCCGGCGGCTGCGTGGTCTTGCCAAAGCGGCTGCGGCGCAGCAGCAGCGTCGCGATCGCGGCCACGATGGCGGCCACCAGCATCTGGCCCGGCATATCGACGCGCGCCAGCGAAGTCAGTGCGCCCGCTCCCATGCCGATGGCAATCATCAGCAGGTAAAAGGTGCCGCTAAACAGTTCGAGGGTGACCAGCACGCCCGCGCCAATCGCCCACAACATCCAGTCAGCCATCACAACCTCCAAAAGTAAAAAACCCCCGTCGCCGACAAGGCCACGGGGGTTCAAGCCGCTTATCGGCGACTTATTGTTGCATTTCTGCCAGCTTCTGCCAAGTGTCGATGACCGAGTCCGGGTTCAGGGACATGGTTTCGATACCCTGCTCCATCAGCCAGATGGCCAGGTCCGGATGGTCGGAAGGACCCTGGCCGCAGATGCCAATGTATTTGTCCAGCTTGCGGCATGCCGAGATGGCCATGCCCAGCAGCGCGCGCACTGCCGGATCGCGCTCGTCGAAGTCGGCCGCCAGCAGTTCCATGCCGGAGTCGCGGTCCAGGCCCAGGGTCAGCTGGGTCAGGTCGTTGGAGCCGATCGAGAAGCCGTCGAAGTGCTGCAGGAACTGCTCTGCCAGCACGGCGTTGGAAGGCACTTCACACATCATGATGACGCGCAGGCCGTTCTCGCCGCGTTTCAGGCCGTTCTTGGCCAGCAGGCCAACCACTTTCTCCGCCTGGCCCAGGGTACGCACGAATGGCACCATGATTTCGACGTTGGTCAGGCCCATTTCTTCGCGCACGCGCTTCATTGCGATGCATTCCATTTCGAATGCGGCGGCGAAGTCTTCGGACAGGTAGCGCGCCGCGCCACGGAAGCCAAGCATCGGGTTCTCTTCATCCGGCTCGTAGCGCGAGCCGCCGATCAGCTTCTTGTACTCGTTGGACTTGAAGTCGGACAGGCGCACGATCACTTTCTTCGGCCAGAAGGCCGCTGCGATGGTGGCGATGCCTTCCGCCAGCTTGTCGATGTAGAACTGCTTCGGTGAAGCGTGGCCGCGTGCCACCGATTCCACCGCCTTCTTCAGGTCGGCGTCAATGTTCGGGTATTCCAGGATCGCTTTCGGGTGCACACCAATATTGTTATTGATGATGAACTCGAGACGGGCCAGGCCCACGCCGTTGTTCGGCACGGACTGGAAGTCGAAAGCCAGCTGCGGGTTACCCACGTTCAGCATGATCTTGGTCTTGATCGGAGGCAGTTCGCCGCGCGACACTTCGGATACTTCGGTTTCCAGCAGGCCGTCGTAGATCTTGCCTTCGTCACCTTCGGCACAGGACACGGTCACGAAGTTGCCGTCCTTCAGCACGTCGGTTGCGTCGCCGCAGCCCACCACTGCCGGCACGCCCAGTTCACGCGCGATGATCGCTGCGTGGCAGGTACGGCCGCCGCGGTTGGTCACGATGGCGGATGCGCGCTTCATCACCGGTTCCCAGTTAGGGTCGGTCATGTCGGCCACCAGCACGTCGCCCGGCTGCACGCGCTCCATTTCGCTTGGATCGCGAATCACGCGCACAGGACCGGCGCCGATCTTCTGGCCGATCGCGCGGCCCGATGTCAGTACCGTGCCGCTCGACTTCAGCTTGAAGCGCTGCTGCGAGTCGGTGGCTTTCTGCTGCGATTTCACGGTTTCAGGACGCGCCTGCAGGATATACAGCTTGCCGTCGCGGCCATCTTTGCCCCACTCGATGTCCATTGGACGGCCGTAGTGTTTTTCGATGATGACGGCGTACTTGGCCAGTTCGACGACTTCGGCGTCGTTCAGGGAATAGCGGTTGCGCAGTTCGATCGGCACGTCGACGGTCTTCACGGAACGGCCAGCCTTGGCTTCGTTGGTGAATTCCATCTTGATCAGCTTGGAGCCGATATTACGGCGGATCACCGGCGATTTGCCCTGCTCCAGCATCGGCTTGTGCACATAGAACTCGTCCGGGTTCACGGCGCCCTGCACCACGGTTTCGCCCAGGCCATACGAGGAAGTGATGAAGACCACGTCCTTGAAGCCCGATTCGGTATCGATGGTGAACATCACGCCCGATGCGCCGGTGTCGGAACGCACCATGCGCTGGACGCCGGCCGACAGCGCCACTTCGGCGTGGGTGAAGCCTTTGTGCACGCGGTAGGAAATCGCGCGGTCGTTGTAGAGGGATGCAAACACGTGCTTCATGGCTTCCAGCACGTTGTCGATGCCAACCACGTTCAGGAAGGATTCCTGCTGGCCTGCGAACGATGCGTCAGGCAGGTCTTCGGCGGTGGCGGAGGAGCGCACGGCGAAAGATACTTCGGTGCTGGAGTCGGCGACCAGTTTGTCGTAGAAGGCGCGGATCTCGGCTTCCAGGCGCGGCTGGAACGGGGTGTCGATGATCCATTGGCGGATTTCTGCGCCCGATGCTGCCAGGGCGCGGACGTCGTCGACGTCCAGGTGTTCAAGGCGGTCAGCGATGCGCTGGGCCAGCGATGGGCCACCGTCAACGCTGTGCGACAGGAAGTCGCGGAAGGCCTGGGCGGTGGTTGCGAAGCCGCCAGGCACTCGCACTCCGGCGCCGGCCAGCTGGGAGATCATCTCGCCCAGCGACGCGTTCTTGCCGCCGACGGATTCGACATCCGTCATTCGCAAATTCTCGAACGAGGCAACGTACACCCCGTCGGATTGCTCCTTCAATGCTGCGTTAGTCATAAAGACACCTTTTTGATGATAAAAATCTTTACGCAGGCATGCTTGGCATCGTTCTTGTCATTCTTGGCGCCGTGCAGCACAATCTTACCGTTGGCAAGCATTTTACAGCCTGCGCAGCAAATTGACGATTCATCCACTGGAAAAGCTTTTTTGATGCCACAAGATCAACGTTTATTGCCGTCCTCGAGCCGCACCGTCTTTTTTGTCTCTGACGGCACGGGCATCACCGCCGAAACTTTCGGCCATTCGGTGCTGACGCAGTTCGACCTGCGCTTCCGCCAGATCCGCCTGCCCTTCATCGATACCTGCGACAAAGCCCATGATGCAGTGCGCAAAATTAACGAGGTTGGCGCCGAAGACGGCACCAAGCCGATCGTCTTTTCGACCCTGGTGAAGGCGGAGCTGTCGGAGGTCATCCAGCGCGCCAATGCCATGCACATGGACCTGATCCAGACCTTCGTGGCGCCGCTGGAGCAGGAACTGGGCGTGAAATCGACCCACACCATCGGCCGCTCGCACAATGTGGTGGACAGCGAGGAATACAAGAACCGCATCGAGGCGATCAACTTCTCGCTGGCGCACGACGATGGCCAATCCAACAAGAACCTGTCGTCGGCCGATGTGATCCTGGTCGGCGTATCGCGCTCCGGCAAGACGCCTACCTCGCTGTACCTGGCCATGCAATATGGCATCAAGGCGGCGAATTACCCGCTGATTCCGGACGATTTCGAGCGCGGCAAGCTGCCTTCGGCCCTGTATGCCTTCAAATCGAAGATTTTCGGCCTGAGCATCGAGCCGCAACGCCTGTCGGAGATCCGTAACGAGCGCCGCGCCGGCTCCAAGTACGCTTCGCTGGAAAACTGCCGCTATGAAGTGAACGAGGCGGAAGCCATGATGCGCCGCGAAGGCATTCGCTGGCTGTCTTCCACCACCAAGTCGATCGAAGAGATCTCGACCACCATCCTGCAGGAAATCAAGCCGAATCGCTCGGTCTATTGACCCTGACGCTCAGAAGAAATCTTTCCAGTCGTGGAGCCAGCCGGGAATATCGCCGACTGGCATCGGGTTGGCGATGAAAAAACCCTGGGCGTAGCTACAGCCCAGGCTTTGCAGGAACTCCCAGTCCTGCCGCGTTTCCACGCCCACTGCGCAGGCATGGCGCGACAGGCTGCGGGCAAGGCCGAGGAAGGATTTGAGCACAGTGCCGATGGGGCGCTTGCGTGAGGCGCCGTCGACGAAGCTGGGGTCGATCTTGAGCTCGGAGAACGGAATGGCAGCCAGCAGCTGAAGGTTGGAGCGCCCGGTGCCGTAATCGTCAATCGCCAGGCCGAATCCCATCATGCGCAGGCGCAGCAGCCGCTCCAGGAAGTGCGGGTTGGAGGTCAGCACGGAGGCTTCCGTGATCTCGAAGGTGACGTAATCAGGCAGGATGCGGTGCCGCTGCAGGCAGGCAGTGATCTGGGCGATGAACTGCGGGTGCGCCAGCGTGCTGGGATCCACGTTAACCGAGAATGAAATCGGCACCTGTCTGTCGTGCAGTTCGCGGCAGGCGGCCACCGACTTCTCGATCATGCACCAGTCGAGGAAATCGATGCGGCGCACGCTTTCCAGTACCGGCATGAATGCGGAAGGCCCAAGCACGCCGTATTCCGGGTGGCGCCAGCGCGCGAACATCTCGAGGCCTTTGACCGCTCCCGTCTCGAGTTCGATCTTCGGCTGGAAGTATGGATCGAATTCTCGGCCCTGCAAGCCGCGCCCTACTTCGGCAAACGTGAATTCCGGGTGCTGCGGGCCAGGCTCCGCTTCGGCGGCAGGCCCCCGGTAATTGGCGATCAGCTCTTGCAGCCTGCCTGAGGTCATCGGCTTGGCCGAACTACCCAGGACATCGAGCCCATACGCCTCGGCCATGGTTTCGACCGAGAACAGTACATCGGCGCTTTGCGAAGCCAGGATGATGATGCCCGCCCGGCAGTCGATTTCGGCCAGGCGCCGGATCACTTCCAGCCCGTCCATGCCGGGCAGCGTCAGGTCCATCAAGGCGATGTCGACCGGCGGGTTGAGTCCGATTTCCAGCAGGCGCAGCGCGCCCACGCCGTCGGAAGCCGGCGTGACATGCTGCGCGCCCAGGTGGCGCAGCATGCCAAGCAATAGCTCACGCTGGACGGGTTCGCCCTCGGCGACCAGAAAATGCAAGCTTGCAATTTCCATAACGCCCATTCCAGCACGGTTAGTTTTATTAAGCTAGATTTTGCCTTACTTGTTCGAAAAAGCATACTGCAGCGCAGGCGGCCACGTTCAGCGATTCGACCTTGCCCAGGTGCGGCACGATGACGCGGTGGGTGGCGTTGCTCAGCAGCGTGTCGGATACGCCCTGCCCTTCATGCCCGAAGATCCAGGCCACCGGCCGTTTCAAGTCCAGCTGGTAGAGCTGTTCCGCGGCGTAGCCACTGGTGGCCAGGGTGGCGATCTGTGCGCCCTGCACCAGTTGCGGCAGGTCGACGTTTTCGTAGATATCCAGCACAAAGTGGGCGCCCATGGCGGCACGCAGGACTTTGGGCGACCAGCAGAAGGCGGTACCCGGGGCGCAATACACTTCCTTCACGCCTGCCGCCGCGGCACTGCGCAGGATGGAGCCGACGTTGCCCGGGTCCTGCACATTATCGAGCAACACGGCGTTGACGGTCAGCGCCTGCGGTACGTCCTTCTGCGGGGTGGCGATCAGGAACATCAGGCCGACGCCGTGTTCCACCTGGCTGACCGCATGGTACAGCTGGTCGGTCAGGCACAGCACGTGCGCGCGCTCCGCCTCCAGCCGCGAGATGATGGCAGCCACTTCCGGATTCTGCAGCGCGCCTTCGGCCACGATCGCTTGTTCCGGATGGCCGCGCAGCTCCAGCCAGGTTTCGCACAGGTGTACGCCATCGAGCAGGCTGCGGCCGGCCTTGCGGCGCGCCTGCGAGTTGGTCGCCAGCTTGGTCAGCTCTTTGTATTGCGCGTTGTCGCGCGAGGTAATCTGCTTCACAGGTCGCGCTCCAGGACTTCACGCACCGGCGCAAAGCTGCGGCGGTGCACTGGCGACGCGCCATGCTCACGCAGGCGCTCCAGGTGCATTGCGGTGCCATAGCCCTTGTGCTGGTCGAAGCCGTACTGCGGGTATTTCTTGTGCAGCTTGACCAGGGCCGCGTCGCGCGCGGTCTTGGCCAGGATGGAGGCGGCCGAGATGGATTCGATCTTGTCGTCGCCCTCCACGATGGCGATGCTCTGGATGCGCATCACCGGGCATTTGTTGCCGTCGATCAGGGCCAACGTCGGTACCGTCTGCAGCGCATACACGGCGCGCTTCATCGCCAGCAGGCTGGCCTGCAGGATGTTCAGGCGATCGATTTCCTCTTCCGAAGCCTTGGCCACCGCCCAGGCGATGGAATGCTCGCGGATCAACGGCGCCAGTTCATCGCGACGCGCTTCATTGAGTTTCTTGGAATCGCGCAGGCCGGGAATCGGTCGGTTGCGGTCCAGGATCACAGCGGCGGCAAACACCGGGCCGGCCAAAGGCCCCCGGCCCGCCTCGTCGACGCCGCAGATGATCTCGTCAAGCGAGTAAGGAAGGTCATCAAACAGACCGGATTGTTGGACCATTGCTCAAATTCTCTCTACTGCCCAGTTCGTGTCACACCTTGGGGTCACACCCCAGGTGTGACACGAGCTGAACCGCGAACCCTGCTGAGGCCGTGTCACACTTGGGGTGTGACCCCAGGGTGTGACACGGGCTCATCTGTTGATGATTTTAAGGACTGCGGCGGCGCCTTCCTGGGCGCTGTTACGCAGCAGGCTGTAATGCATGTCGGTGAAGCGCTGCACCAGCTTGAGGCGGTGCGGCACGTCACTCAGTTGTTTCCACATGGCCTCGGCCAGCGTCTCGGCCGTGGCTGAGTTCTGCAGCATCTCCGGCACCAGGAATTCGCGCGCCAGGATGTTCGGCAGGCCGATCCAGGGCTGGTAGCCCATATGCTTCATGATATGCCAGGATGCCGCCATCATCTTGTAGGCGATGACCATCGGCTTCTTGAACAGGGCCACCTCCAGTGAGGCGGTGCCGGAGGCCACCAGCACGGCGTCGGCGGCGCAGATCGCGGTATGCGACTGGCCGTCCAGCAGCATCAGCTCCACGTCCTGCAGGCCGGCTTGCGCCACCAGTTCCTGGAAATACTTGCGCTGCTTATCGCCGGCCATCGGCACCACGAACTTCAGCGAGCGGTCGCGCTGCAGCAGCAGCTTGCAGGCGCCAATGAAGGCGGCCGTGTTGTACTTCAGTTCCGCCATGCGGCTGCCCGGCATCACGCACACCACATTGGCGTCTTCGGCAATGCCCAGCTGGCGGCGCGCGCCTGCTTCGTCGGGCTGCAGGGGAATCACCTCGGCCAGCGGGTGGCCGACGTAGGTCACCGGCACGCCAGCCTTCTGATAGATCTCCTCCTCGAACGGGAAAATCACCAGCATGTGCGACACCGACTTGATGATCTTCTTGATGCGCCCGCCGCGCCAGGCCCAGATCTGCGGCCCGATGTAGTGCACGGTCGGGATGCCGGCGTCGCGCAGCTGCGCTTCCAGCCCGAGGTTGAAGCCCGGGTAGTCAGCGCCGATAAAGCAGGCCGGCCGTTCGGCCAGCAGCTGGTCGCGCAGCGTGTTCTGGATGCCTTTCAGCTCGCGGTAGCGGGGAATGATCTCAAACAGCCCGCGCACCGTCATTTTTTCGATCGGCCAGTGCGACTCGAAACCATGTTCCATCATGGCCGGGCCGCCGATGCCGTGAAAGCGCGCGTCGGGCAGGTGCGGGCGCAAGCCGCCCAGCAGGCGGCCTGCCAGCAGGTCGCCGGACGGTTCGCCGGCGACTACTGCAATCGACACGTCAGCGGACGATGCCACGGGTAGTCGTATCGAGGAATTCGCGCATTGCACGCGCGTGGACTGCATCCGCCTCTGGCAGCTCCGCTTCGGCAGCGATCATGGCTGCCTTGGCTTCGTCCAGCGTCAGGCCGGAACGGTACAGGATCTTGTACGCGTTGCGGATGGCGTTGATCTGCTCGCGGGTGAACCCGCGGCGTTTCAGGCCTTCGATATTGACGCCATGGGCAGCGGCCGGATTACCGTTCAGCAGCACGAACGGCGGCACGTCCTGGGTCAGGCTGGTGCTCATGCCGACAAAGGCGTGGGCGCCGATCTTGCAGAACTGGTGCACGTTGGCGAAGCCGGACATGATCACCCAGTCGCCGATCTCCACGTGGCCAGCCATCTGGGCGTTGTTGGAGAAGATCGTGTTGTTGCCCACCACGCAGTCATGCGCCAGGTGCACGTAGGCCGAGATCCAGTTGTTGTTACCCAGCTTGGTGACGCCCTTGTCCTGCACCGTACCGAGGTTGAACGTGCAGAATTCGCGGATGGTGTTGTCGTCGCCGATTTCCAGGCGGGTCGGTTCGCCGTTCCACTTCTTGTCCTGCGGCGCGGCGCCGATGGAGGAGAACTGGAAGAACTTGTTGTTCTTGCCGATCGTAGTATGGCCCTCGATCACGACATGCGGGCCCACCACGGTGTTCTCGCCAATCACCACGTTCGGGCCAATGATCGTGTATGGGCCGATCTCGACGCCGGCAGCCAGTTCGGCTTTCGGGTCGACAATCGCGGTTGGGTGGATGGTTGCCATGTTGTTTACTCCACGGAGCGGATGGTGCACATCAGCTCAGCTTCCAGCGCTACCTGGCCGTCGACCGAGCCGACCGCCTTGTATTTCCAGATGCCGCGCGCGTTGCGCAGGATTTCCACGTCCATCTTCAGCTGGTCGCCAGGACCCACCGGGCGCTTGAAGCGCGCATTGTCGATGCCGACGAAGTACACCACCGAATTCTCGTCCGGCTTGATGCCCATGGACTTGAACGACAGCAGGGCCGCGGTCTGCGCCATCGCTTCGATCATCAGCACGCCAGGCATGACCGGCTTGTGCGGGAAGTGGCCGTTGAAGAATTCTTCGTTCACGGTCACGTTCTTGATGGCGGTGATGGACTTGTTCTCCTCGTAGGAGATGACACGGTCAACCAGCAGCAGCGGGTAGCGGTGCGGCAGGTAGGCCTTGATCTCGCAGATGTCCATCGTCTTGTTTTCGGTAGTCGTCATGATTCTTCGTCTTCGGTTTTAGTTTTAATGGTTTTTTCCAGCGCGCGCATTTTATCGCGCATCGTCGGCAAGTTCCTCACAATCGCAGCGGACTTCTCCCAGTCGCTGTTCTTGGCCAGGGGGTAGAAGCCCGTGTACTGGCCCGGTTCGGCGATCGAGCGCGATACCAGGCTGCCCGACGAAATATGGACGTGGTCCGCAATCGTCAGGTGTCCCAGGATCATCGCTGCGCCGCCGAAGGTGCAATGCTTGCCGATCTTGGCGCTGCCTGCCACGCCGACGCAGCCGGCCATCGCCGTGTGCGCGCCGATATGGCAGTTGTGGCCGATCTGGATCTGGTTGTCCAGTTTCACGCCGTCTTCAATGATGGTGTCCGCCAGGGCGCCGCGGTCCACGGTGGTGTTGGCGCCGATGTCGACGTCGTCGCCGATCACCACGCGGCCCACCTGCGGGATGCGCACGTAGACGCCGCCGTCGTTGGCGAAACCAAAGCCGTCGGTACCGATCACGGCGCCCGAGTGGATGATGCCGCGCTTGCCGACCACGCACCTGGCGTGGAAGGTCACGTTGGCGAAGAAATGCGTGCCCTCGCCCACCTGTGCGTCGCGGCCGATGTAGCAGCCGGCGTCCAGCACCACGCCGGCGCCGATCACGGCGCCGGCCTCGACCACCACCTTGGGGCCGATGTGCGCGCTCGCGTCCACGCTGGCGGCCGGGTCGACGTAAGCCGTCGGGTGCACGCCGGCCGGGCGCACGTAAGCCGTCTGCGCCTCAAAGATCTGCGCGGCACGGGCAAAGTACACATAGGGATTCTTGACGACGATGCGGGCACCCTTATAGGTTTCTGCCACGGTGGCATCGTCATTGGCGCTGACAATCAGGGCTGCCGCCTGGCTTTGCCCCGCCTGCGAGCGGAATTTGCTGTTACTGAGGAAGCTGATCTGCGAAGCGCCTGCATCGGTCAACGGCGCGATCCCGGCAACGTAAAGTTCCGGGTCCCCCACCAGTTGGCCGCCCAGGCGTTCGACCAGTTCTCCTAGTCGAAGGCCCATCTGAAATCCAATCTTGTTTGTTATTTGTCCAGCGCTTCCAGCACCTTGTTGGTGATGTCGATGCGCGGGCTGGCCCACACTGCATCCTGGAAGACGATGTCGTAGCCTTCGGTCGTTGCGAGCTGCTTGATGATCTTCGTCGCCTTCTCGGCGATCGCCGCACGCTCCTCGTTGGTGCGCTGGTTCAGGTCTTCGCGGAACTCGCGCTGGCGGCGCTGGAAGTTCAGGTCGGCCTCGTAGGCTTCGCGCTGCAGCTTGCTGCGCTCAGGCTCCGGCTTGGAGGCGCCTTCCTTTTCCCATTTCTCGGCCGCCGCCTTGGAGCGCATCGCCAGTTCCTGCAGCGCCTTCTCGCGGCTGGAGAATTCCTCGCGCAGCTTGGCGTCGGCCGACTTGGCCAGCTTCGATTCGTTGTAGATGCGCTCGGCGCTCAGCCAGGCAATCCGGGAGGACTGCGCCAGCGCCGGTGCCGTGGCCATCATGCCCAGCGCCAGAACGGCAGCGATTTTGCCCAGGGTAGCGGTTGCAGTCTTCAACTCGATTCTCCGTCCAAATAAGTTGCTTTGGTGCACTAAATGCATCAGAAACCAGTACCCATCTGGAACTGGAAGCGTTCCAGGCGGTCACCCAGTTTGTCGTTCAGAGGCAAAGCATAACTCAACTTCAGCGGACCTACCGGGGAAATCCAGCTCAAGCCCAGGCCGGCCGAGAAGCGCAGCTCCGACAGGCGCATCTTCTGCTTTTCCTGGTAGACCTGGCCGCCGTCGAGGAAGCCGAACCAGCGCAGCGAGCGATCCTGGCCCTGGCCTGGGAATGGCATCTGCAATTCTGCATTACCGATCAGGCGCGAAGCACCGCCCAGCGAGTCGCCGTAGCGCGGATCGACTGCGCCCAGCGAAGAGCTTTGGTAGCCGCGCACCGAACCGATGCCGCCGGCGTAGAAGTTCTTGAAGACCGGGTAGCTCTTGCCGCCGAAGCCGCGGCCGTAGTCAACCTCGCCTTTCAGCGCCAGGGTGATCTTGTTGGTCAGCGGCTTGTACCACTGGGTTTCGTACACGGCGCGCCAGTATTTCGATTCGCCGATCGCATCCAGTTCCAGGTTAATGCGCTGCATGTAACCGAGGGTCGGGGTCATGGCGGAGTCGCGGCTGTCGCGCGCCCAGGCGGCGGTCAGAGGGACCGAGTACGCGTTGACCGAGCCGACGCCCGATGCCGGGCCGCCCAGGTCGCGCACGTACTGCTTGAAGTAGGTCGGCGACGACTCGTCGGTTTCCACGTTCGACTTTTCCAGGCCGATACCGAAGAACACGGTGTCCTGCTCAGAGAACGGCACGCCGAAGCTGACGCGGCCGCCGGTCTGCTTGATGGTGTACAGGCCGGTGTTGACTGCAGGCGGGCGGAAGGTACGCAGGTAAAGCTCGTAGCTGCGCGAAATGCCGTCCGGCGTGAAGTACGGATTGGTGTGCGAGAACGCGATCGTGCGGCTGTATTTCGAGGTATTCAGTTCCAGGCCCACGGTGTTGCCGGAGCCGGCGAAGTTGGCCTGCTGGATCGCTGCGTTGAAGGTGAACCGCTCGGCCTGCGAGAACGCGCCGCCGATCTGGAAGTTGCCGGTCGGGCGTTCGACCACGGACAGGTTGATGTCCACCTGGTCGGAAGTGCCCTGCGCTTCCGGCGTATCGACGGTGACTTCCTTGAAGTAGCCGGTGCGGTCGACGCGGTCGCGCGACTGCTTGATCTTGGAGGCGTCGTACCAGCTCGCTTCGAACTGGCGGAACTCGCGGCGGATAACTTCGTCGCGGGTGGTGGTATTGCCCGAGATATTAATGTGGCGCACGTAGGCGCGCTTGCCCGGGTCGATGAAGAAGGTGAACGCGACTTCGCGCTTGGCCTGGTCGATTTCCGGGTTCGCATTCACGTTGGCGAAGGCAAAACCGAAAGTGCCCAGGCGGTCGGTGATCAGCTTGTTGGTGGCGGTCAGCAGCTTGCCGGAGTACAGCTTGCCCTTCTGCAGCAGCACCAGCTGGCGCAGTTCTTCCTCGCGGCCGAACATTTCGCCTTCGAACTTGATGTCCGACACGGTGTACTTTTCACCCTCAGTGATATTGATGGTGATGTAGATGTCTTTTTTGTCCGGGGTAATCGAGACCTGGGTGGAATCCACGTTCATCTCGATGTAGCCGTGGTCCAGGTACCAGGACTTCAGGGTCTCGATATCGCCATTCAGCTTGGTCTTGGAATACTGGTCGGACTTGGTGTACCAGCTGAACCAGCCGCCGGTATTCAGGGCGATCTGCTCTTTCAGCTCCTTGTCGCTGAATGCCTTGTTGCCGACGATATTGATCTGCTTGATGCGCGCCACTTCGCCTTCATCGACGTCGAAGTCGATGCTGACGCGGTTACGCTCCATCGGGGTCACGGTGGTGGTGATCTTCACGCCGTACAGGCCGCGCGACAGGTACTGGCGCTTCAGTTCCTGCTCGGCGCGGTCGACCGATGCCTTGTCGAAGGTCTTGGCTTCGCCGACGCCGATATCCTTCAGCGCCTTGACCAGCATGTCCTTCTCGAATTCGTGGGTGCCCTTGAAGTCCACCTTGGCGATGGCCGGGCGTTCTTCCACGATCACCACCAGCACATTGCCGTCGCGCTCCAGCTTCACATCCTTGAAGATGCCGGTGGCGTACAAGGCCTTGATGGTGGCTACGGATTTGTCGTCACTGAAGGTTTCGCCCACGCGCACCGGCAGGTAGCTGAACACGGTACCGGCTTCGGTACGCTGGATGCCTTCGACGCGGATGTCCTTGACGACGAACGACTCGGCGGCGATTGCGCTGCCGGAGCAGAAGGCCAGGACGGCAGCGCCTACCAGGGTGCGGCGGAATTGGGGAGCGATACGATCAGTGTGTAATTTCATCGGCAAATCGAAAAAAATTAAAGCAGCCGGGCCAGGTCGTTAAATATCGCCAGCGCCATTAAAGACACCAGCAATCCCAGTCCAATACGCTGCGCCATTTCGCCAAAGCGTTCGGAAACCGGGCGCCCTGTCAAAACTTCCAGCGAATAATACAGCAAATGCCCCCCATCCAGAACAGGAATTGGCAGCAAATTCATCAGTCCAAGACTCACGCTGATAAAGGCGACGAAGGCAATAAATGGCTCGGCGCCCATTTTTGCCGTTTCACCGGCATATTCGGCAATGGTCAGCGGACCGGTAATATTCTTCAGCGAGACTTCGCCGACAATCATGCGGCCCAGGATCTTGAAGGTCATCGTGCAGATTTCCTTCACCTGGCGCATGGCTTTGGCAGTCGCCTCCAGCGGGCCGTAATGCACCACCATCGTATCAACCGCACCCACCAGTTCGGCCCGGATCTTACCGACTGTTACAAGACCTTTGCTGTTCGCCTGCTTGTCCTCGACCGCGTCCGGGGTCAGTTCCAGCTGCTGCTGGCGGCCCTCGCGCAACACGGTCACGACCAGCTTGCGCCCCGGGGAGCGCAGGACTTCAGCCACGAAGCTGCGGGCGTCCTCGATAGGCTGGCCGTCCACGGCCAGGATCACGTCGCCTTTCAGCATGCCGGCGCGGCGGGCCGCGCCGCCCTCCTCCATGCGTCCAATCACTGGCGGCGGACGCATCAGGTCGAGGCCGATTGCGGCTGGCACATCGTCTTCCAGGCTGACATCAGCCGCCGCTTCGGCCGGCAGCGTGGCATGCACCTCGCCGTAGCCGGGGCGCTCGACCACCAGCTTCAGGCCTTCCTTGTGGATCGCCGACTGGATGATGGCCCAGCGCAGCTCGGACCAGCCCTGTACCGGCTCGCCGTTGACCGACTTGACCAGGTCGCCCCGGTGCAGGCCGGCGGCAGCGGCAGCCGTGGCCTTGGCCGGTTCCGCAATGCGGGCGCTCGGCTCGCGCACGCCGGACATATACAGGCCGGCGTACAGGGCGATAGCAAGCAGGAAGTTGGCCAGCGGGCCGGCGGCCACGATGGCGATGCGTTTCCAGACGTTCTGGCGGGTGAATTCGCGGGCCAGGTCTTCGGCCGGCAGCCCGGAGACGTCGCCCTCGCGGGCGTCCAGCATCTTGACGTAGCCGCCCAGCGGGATAGCGGACAGGGCCCATTCGGTCTGGTCCTTGCCGAACTTGCGCATCCAGACGATGCGGCCCATGCCGACTGAGAAGCGCAGTACCTTGACGCCGCACCAGCGCGCCACCAGGTAATGTCCCAACTCGTGGATGATGATCAGGGAGCCAAGGCAGACAACGGTGGCGAGTATGGTGCGGAAGGTGTCCATGGGCTTCTGGCCTGGTTATCCGGCGATGATCCGTTCTGCTGCGGTCCGCGCCAGCGCATCCTGCGCCATCACGGCTTCGATGCTGCTGGCCGCGCCGTGCGGCAATTCCTCCATGACCTGGGCGATCACCCGGTCGATGCGGCGGAAGCCGATGCGCTCGTCGAGGAAGGCTTGCACCGCCACCTCATTGGCCGCGTTCAGCAGGGCCGGCGCAGTGCCGCCCGCGCGCAGGGCTTCGAACGCCAGCGCCAGGCAGGGGAAGCGGTTGAAGTCGGGCTTTTCGAATTGCAGGGTGCCGACCTGGGTCAGGTCGAGCTGCGCCACGCCGGAGGCGACGCGTTCAGGATAAGCCAGGGCGTGCGCGATCGGGGTGCGCATGTCCGGGTTGCCCAGCTCCGCCAGCACGGAGCCGTCGTTGTATGACACCATCGAGTGGATCACCGATTGCGGATGGATCACCACTTCGATCTGCTCGGCCGGGGCGCCGAACAGCCAGTGCGCCTCGATCACTTCCAGGCCCTTGTTCATCATGGTCGCGGAATCGACCGAAATCTTGCGGCCCATCACCCACTTCGGGTGCTTGCAGGCTTCGTCCGGGGTCACGTTTTCCAGCGTGGCGACGTCCCGCTTCAGGAACGGGCCGCCGGAAGCGGTCAGCAGGATCTTCGTCACGCCGGCAGCCGCCGGCACGCGGCCATAGCCTTGCGGCAGGCACTGAAAGATCGCATTGTGCTCGGAATCAATCGGCAGCAGGACAGCGCCGCTTTCGGCCACGGCATCCATGAACAGCTGGCCGGACATGACCAGCGCTTCCTTATTGGCCAGCATGACTTTCTTGCCGGCGCGAGCCGCGGCCAGGGTTGGTGCCAGGCCGGCTGCGCCGACGATGGCGGCCATCACGGCATCGGTTTCGGATGCGGCGGAAACGGCGCACAGCGCCGCTTCGCCCCATTCCACTTCGGTGCGGCAGCCGGCGGCGCGCAGCAAGGCGGCCAGCTGGTCGGCGGCGGCGGCGCTGCCCACCACGGCGCGCGCCGGGCGGAACTGGATGCACTGTGCTGCCAGTTCTTCGACGCGGCTATGGGCGGTCAGCGCGTAGACCGAATAGCGGTCCGGATGGCGCGCGATGACGTCAAGCGTGGAGACGCCGATCGAACCGGTGGCGCCGAGGATGGTAATGCGTTGCATGAAATTCCTTAGAACAGCCTTGGGGTGATCAACGCAGCGATGGGCAGCACCGGCACCAGCGCGTCGATACGGTCAAGCACGCCGCCGTGGCCAGGCAGCAGGTTGCTGCTGTCCTTCATGCCGGCGCGGCGCTTGAGCATGGATTCAAACAGGTCGCCAACGATGGAGGCGGCGACGATCAGCACCAGCACGGCCAGCATGATGCCCCAGCCCATGCGGCCGGCCAGGCGCACTGCGAAAGTGTCCTGCAGCAGCGGCACGGACGGCGCCAGCAGCACGGTCACGATAGCCAGCAGCAGCACGGCAAGCATGCCGCCCACTGCGCCTTCCCACGATTTGCCGGGGGAGATGGCCGGCGCCAGCTTATGCTTGCCGAATGCCTTGCCCGAGAAATAGGCGAAGATGTCGGCCGCCCATACGATCGCCATCACCGACAGCAGGTAGACCGGGCCGCGCGCGAACAGCAGCAGGATGGCGACGAAGCAGGACACCAGGGTCACCGCGTACACCATGCTCAACATGGTGTTGCCCATGCCTTCGGCCGCGGGCAGGCCCAGTTTCAGGGACGGCGCAAAGCGGATCAGCCAGATGGCGGCGCCAATCGCCAGCCAGAACGTGGCCTGCTCCAGGCCGGCGTTGAAGAAGAAGGTGTAGACAAAGGCCGCCGTCCAGGCGCCGGCGACCACAATGGCGGCGCGGTTCTTGAACAGGCGGAACGCTTCCCACACGGCGGCGGCAAAGAACACAGCCACCACCACATTCACCGCTGGCTGGTAGCCGGAGAACAGGACGGGCAACAGTACCGCCAGCAGCAGGACGGCGGTAATCACGCGGGTTTTCAGCATTGTTTTAGCTCTTGTCAGCTTTTGTTTGCCACCTGGTCGCCAGTGCGGCCAAAGCGGCGTTCACGGCCCTGGTAGGAGGCAATCGCCTCGTCCAGACGTTCGGCATTGAAGTCGGGCCAGTAGGTGTCGGTGAAGTACAGTTCCGTATAGGCCAATTGCCACAGCAGGAAATTGGAGATGCGCTCTTCACCGCCGGTGCGGATGAACAGGTCCGGCTCCGGGGCATACGCCATCGACAGGTACGGCGCCAACTGCTCTTCCGAGAAATCGGTCGTGCCGGGATGCTCGGCCACCATCTTGCCGATTGCCTGCATGATATCCCAGCGTCCGCCGTAGTTGGCGCACACGGTAACGGTCAGGCGGGTATTGTTGGCGGTCTTGCGCTCGGCATTGGCGATCATGTCCTGCAGCTTCTGGTCGAAGCGCGACAGGTCGCCCACCACTTTCAGGCGGATATTGTTCGCATGCATCTTCGACACCTCGCGCTCCAGTGCAGTCACGAAGAGCTTCATCAGCAGCGAAACCTCTTCTTCCGGCCGGCGCCAGTTCTCGGAGCTGAACGCAAACACGGTCAGGTACTCGATGCCGCGTTGGGCGCAGGCTTCCACCACGGTGCGTACCGCTTCCACGCCCTTGACGTGACCCGCCACACGCGGCAGGAAGCGCTTGGTTGCCCAGCGACCGTTGCCGTCCATGATGATCGCCAGGTGGCGCGGCACCTTGGGCGCATCAGGAACTGCGGTTGTCGAACTCGAATATTTCATAGGTGCGTAAACTAAAAATCCGGGGAGGCAGGGGCAATGCCCCTTCCCTCCCCGGTTTCGGGACCTTAAACGGTCAGGACTTCTTTCTCTTTTTCGGCAACGGTCTTGTCGATGTCGGCGATGAACTTGTCGGTCAGCTTCTGTACTTCATCCACTGCGCGGCGCTCTTCGTCTTCCGAAATGGCCTTGTCCTTCACCAGCTTCTTCAAGCTTTCGTTGGCGTCACGGCGGATGTTACGCACGGCGACCTTGGCGTCTTCGCCTTCGCCCTTGCACAGCTTGACCATTTCCTTGCGGCGCTCTTCGTTCAGCGGCGGGGTCGGCACGCGGATGGTGTCGCCCTGCGCTGCCGGGTTCAGGCCCAGGTCGGCGTCGCGGATCGCTTTTTCGATGACCGCGCCCATTTTCTTCTCGAACGGGGTTACGCCGATGGTGCGCGCGTCGACCAGTGTCAGGTTGGCGACCTGGTTCAGCGGGGTCGGGTTGCCGTAGTACTCAACCATCACATGGTCCAGGATGCCGACGTGGGCGCGGCCGGTACGCACTTTGGCCAGGTCGGCCTTCAGGGTTTCCAGCGACTTGACCATGCGGTCCTGAGTATTCTTTTTAATGTCAGCGATAGACATTGCTGCTCTCCTGTTGCAATTACTTGAAATATTTTAAACGTGAACCAGTGTACCCTCTTCCTCGCCCATAATCACGTTCATCAACGCGCCTGGCTTGGTAATCGAGAATACTTTGATCGGCAGCTTCTGGTCGCGGCACAGCGCAAAGGCGGTGGCGTCCATGACTTGCAGGTGCTTGGCGATCGCTTCGTCGAAGCTGATCTTGTGGTACATGGTGGCGTTCGGGTCTTTCTTCGGGTCGGCGGTGTAGATGCCGTCGACCTTGGTGGCCTTCAGCACGATTTCCGCGCTCACTTCCGAACCGCGCAGTGCCGCTGCGGTGTCGGTGGTGAAGAACGGGTTGCCGGTGCCGGCGGCGAAGATGACGACCTTGCCCTCTTCCAGGTACTGCAGCGCTTTCGGGCGCACATAAGGCTCGACCACCTGCTCGATGCCGATGGCCGACATCACGCGCGCGGTCACGCCCACGTGCTTCATGGCGTCGGCCAGGGCCAGCGCGTTCATCACGGTAGCCAGCATGCCCATGTAGTCGGCGGTGGCACGGTCCATGCCCTGGGCGCCAGGCGCCACGCCACGGAAGATGTTGCCGCCGCCAATGACGACCGCCAGTTCAACGCCCAGCTTTGCGACTTCGGCGACGTCCGCCACCATGCGTTCGATGGTGCCGCGGTTGATGCCGTACGGGTCATCGCCCATCAGGGCTTCGCCGGACAATTTCAGGAGGACGCGCTTGAAGGCTGGTTTTGACATGAGCTGGGGCTCCTTTTAAATGTTTTGTTCGGTGTGGCTTCGGCGGCAATGATAACGGAAATGCCATTGTCCACCGTTTGATTCGTGATTGAAAGCCTTAAAAAAGCCTTAACAACCCAAAACCGGCAAACCGGTGTCTGACCCACAGGGTCAGACACCCACCCGCAACTGCCGCGTAGCAAGTGTCAGACCCTGCGGGTCTGACGCTGGTTTACCGGTTTTGGCTGAAGCAGGCTTAAAAAAACGGGCCTTTCGGCCCGTTTTCTTGATTAAGCGCCTTTGGAGGCAGCCATTTGGGCTGCGACTTCCGCCGCGAAATCGTCAACTTTCTTCTCAATGCCTTCGCCAACCACGTACATGGTGAAGCCCTTGACGGTGGTGTTAGCGGCTTTCAGCATCTGCTCGATGGTCTGCTTGTCGTTCTTCACGAAAGCCTGGTTCATCAGCGACACTTCTTTCAGGTACTTGGCAACGGCGCCATCGATACGCTTGGCAACGATGTCGGCTGGCTGGGCTGGCTTGCCAGCGGCAACAGCGGCAGCTGCGTCTTCGTCGGACTTAGCCTGGGCAACCGAACGCTCTTTGGCGATCAGGTCAGCAGGAACTTGCTCAGCGGACAGAGCCACTGGCTTCATTGCAGCGATGTGCATGGCCACGTCTTTACCCACTTGCTCGTCGGCGCCGTCGAACTCGACGATCACGCCGATCTTGGTGCCGTGCAGGTAGGAAGCCAGCTTGCCGGTGGTTTCGAAACGCTGGAAGCGACGGATCGACATGTTTTCGCCGATCTTGCCAACCAGGGCAGCGCGCACTTCTTCCAGGGTCTGGCCGTTGCCAGCTGGCAGGGCCAGCAGGGCAGCAACGTCAGCCGGGTTGTTTTCAGCAGCCAGCTTGGCAGCCAGGGCAGCCAGGGCCAGGAAGTCGTCGTTCTTGGCAACGAAGTCGGTCTCGGAGTTCACTTCAACCAGGGCGCCGATGTTGCCGGCGATGTGGGAAGCAACCACGCCTTCAGCGGTGATACGTGCGGAAGCCTTGGCAGCCTTGCCGCCCAGCTTGACGCGCAGCAGCTCTTCTGCTTTGTCCATGTCGCCGCCGGCTTCGGTCAGCGCTTTTTTGCATTCCATCATTGGCGCGTCGGTCTTAGCGCGCAGTTCACCTACCATTGCTGCAGTAATTGCTGCCATGTGATTCTCCTGTATTCGGTTTGGGATTCGGTCCGGGGCGGCGCCAAAGGCAGCCT
>JBCNOX010000199.1:0-8355 GCA_039593645.1 Pseudoduganella sp. | reverse complement strand
GTATCGAGGCCGCTGATGTCGCGCCAGGCTTGCGGGTCACGCTGGAGGAGGGTAGTCATCGAAAAAAGAAAAGTTGTAAGTTGGCTGAAAGCATAAATAGTATATTTCGAAAAGTCAAATACGAAAGCAAAACGAAAGATATAAAGCCAGCACCGTTATGCAAAAACCGGCAATAAGCGTGTGTGATCCGGCATGTTGCGTTGCGCCTTCGCTACTAAATGAAAGATATGGCGGCGCGATATCGGCTAAACGAAAGATTAAACTGCTAAAAATTGATACGAAAGCGCGGTTTTCTTTCTTTTTGTTGACCTTTTTTGCTTTTATTCCTAAAGTACGTCCATCAAAACGAAAAAACCTTGCACGTTAGGCAGGCTTATGAAGAGACTCACCCGTACTGCAATCGCCGCTGCCGTCATGGCTTTGGCCACTGGCGCCACACTGGCCGCCCCGCTTGGGAAGCTGCGCAGCATCACTGCCGCACCGGCCGCCGGGCCAGACGGACAGTCCTGGGACCTGGCAACCGAATCCGGCGCCATCGTGCGTGTCAGCCTGCTGCAGGACGATGTATTGCGTATCTGGGCCGGCCCGAAAGGCAAACTCACAGATGCCGGCGACAAGGCTGCCGCCATCGTGATCGGCAAGCCGGCTGCTCGTATTGAGCATAGCGTAAGCGAGCAGCCGGACCATATTTTGCTGCGCACCTCCAGACTGGCCTTGCGCATTGACCGCAACCCGGTACGTTTCACCCTGTTCCGTGCTGGTGAAGCCCTGCCGCTGTGGCGCGAAGTGCAGCCGCTGGAACTGGGCGACAAGGCCAGTGTGCAGACTCTTTCCAGCGACAAGGCGGAACGCTTCTTCGGTGGCGGCCAGCAGAACGGCCGCTTCGAGTTCAAGGGCCGCCAGCTTGACGTGTCCTATTCGGGCGGCTGGGAAGAGGGCGATCGCCCAAGCCCGGCGCCATTCCTCATGAGTTCCCGCGGCTGGGGCATGCTGCGCAATACCTGGTCCGATGGCAGCTACGATTTGCGCCAGCATGACGTGGTGGCCCTGCAGCACGCCGAGCCGCGCTTCGACGCTTACTACTTCGTCGGCAAGGACGTGCGCGATGTGCTGGCGCGCTACACCGAATGGACCGGCCGCGCACGCCTGCTGCCGCGCTGGGCGCTGGAATATGGCGATGCCGATTGCTACAACGACGGCGACAACGTGAAAAAGCCGGGCACCGTTCCGAAAGGCTGGAGCGATGGCCCGACCGGCAAGACGCCGGACGTTGTCGATTCGGTGGCGCGCAAGTATCGCGAAAACGATATGCCAGGCGGCTGGATCCTGCCGAATGACGGTTACGGCTGCGGCTACACCAACCTGCCGGAAACCGTGCAGGGCCTGGCGAAATATGGCTTCCGCACCGGCCTGTGGACCGAGAACGGCGTCGACAAGATCAAGTGGGAAGTCGGCACGGCGGGCAGCCGCGTGCAGAAGCTGGACGTGGCATGGACCGGCAAGGGCTACCAGTTCTCGCTGGATGCCAACAAGTCCGCCTACGACGGCATCCTCGACAACTCCGACAGCCGCCCCTTCATCTGGACCGTGATGGGCTGGGCCGGCACGCAGCGCTATGCCGTGGCGTGGACCGGCGACCAGAGCGCGAGCTGGGATTACATTCGCTGGCATGTGCCGACGCTGGTGGGTTCCGGCCTGTCCGGCCAGGCGTATGCGACCGGAGACGTGGATGCGATCTTCGGCGGCAGCCCCGAGACCTATACCCGCGACTTGCAATGGAAGGCATTCACGCCGGTGCTGATGGGGATGTCTGGCTGGTCGGCCAATGCGCGCAAGCATCCGTGGTGGTTCGATGAGCCTTACCGCAGCATCAACCGCCGCTACCTCAAACTCAAGCTGCGCCTGACGCCATACATGTACACCCTGGCGCACGAGGCTGAGCAGACCGGCGCGCCGCTGGTGCGCGGCATGATGTGGGACTACCCATCCGACCCCGCAGCGTTCACCGAAGCGCATAAGTACCAATTCCTCCTCGGCCGCGACATGCTGGTGGCGCCTGTGTATCGCAGCCAGGCCGTGTCGCAAGGGTGGCGCAAGGCGATCCACCTGCCGCAAGGAACCTGGTTTGAATACTGGGACGGCCGCCAGGCGACTGCCGGCGCAGCAGGGCGTGACCTCGACCTGCAGGTCACCCTCGACAAGCTGCCCGTTTTCGTGCGCGCCGGGGCCATCCTGCCGATGTATCCGGAAGTCCTGTATGACGGCGAGAAGCCGAAGGATGTGCTGACGCTGGACCTGTATCCCCACGGCGAGTCTTCGTTCACGCTGTACGAAGACGACGGCAACACACGCCAGTACCAGAAGGGCGCATTCAGCCAGCAGGCGCTGCGCATGCGCGCGTCGAGCGCAGGCGTCGACGTGGACATCGCGCCGGTCGAAGGCACTTACGCGGGCCAGGAGCCGCGCCGCAGCTACGCCTTGCGCATGCTGACCCGCCAGCGCCCGACGTCCGTCACCGCGTCCGGTCCTGAACGCAGCACTTTGCCAGCGCACACGGACCGCGCGGCATATGACGCGGCGGCAGAAGGCTGGTATTACGATCCCCAGGATCGCACTGGCACGCTGCACGTGAAGACCGCCAGGCAGGACATCCGCCAGCCCCTGCAAATCTCGGTGCAAGTTGCGCAAGCCCTGGCAGCGCAAGACGACAACTTCCCGCAAGCCCCGGAACTTGGCCGCGCCTTGCCACCGGACGCACTGCTGGTGGTGAACCGCCCCGCCGAAGAACCAGGGCATCCGCTGGAAAACGCCTTCGACGACAAAGCCACCACCTGGTTCCGCACTACCCGCAACCAGTCGATCCGCACTGGCGCCCACGAATGGACCGTCGGCTTCACCGAACGCCGCCTGATCGACGGCATTGAAATCGCTCCCCGCAATGACGAGCACTGGAAGCACGGCCAGGTGCGCGACTACGAAATCTACATCGCCGACACCAACGGCGAATGGGGCAAGCCAAGCTTCACCGGTCGCCTGAAGCTGCAGAAGGAAACGCAAGCCATCAACTTCCCCGCCACGGCAGGTCGCCTGTTGCGCTTCCGCGTGCTCAGCACGCAGAACCCGGAAGGGGAAGGCGCAGCATCCACCGACCCGATGGTCACGGCCGCAACGCAGCCGCAAGCGAAGGCGATCAACGCCATGCAGCCGGCCGAAGTAGGGCCGATCGCGCTGTCCACCTTCCGCATCCTCGAGCATCGTGCGAAAGAAGGCACGGAACAGCAAAGCTTCCTGTCCGACCTGCCACTGCCGAAAAGCGTCGGACGCGATCGCCCCGTCGGCAAAGGCAAGGAAATGCGCATGAATGGCCTGTGGTTCCGCAAGGGCCTGGGCGTCGGCCCTTCCAGCCGCATCGACCTGCAGCTGGAAGGCAACTGGAACCTGCTGCGCGCCGACCTTGGCGTGGACGACGGCTGCCGTAGCGCCGGCGGCCTGCAGTTCCAGGTGTGGAGCGGCGACCGCCTGCTGTACGACAGCGGCCTGGTTACTGCGCCGGCGGTGGTCAAGCCGGAAATCGATGTGCGCGGGTTGAGGCAACTCAGCCTGCGGACCCTGGGTGCGCGCGGCGCCCAACCTGCCCAGGTCTGCGGCAACTGGGCCAACGCCGTACTGCTAGGCACAGAGGGCGCCACCGTCAAGACGCGCTGACCGCACATTTTTCGTCACTAAGAACGAACCCCTCTTCGGACCGGGGAGGGCGTTTTGCAACTAAAAAAAAGGAGATGCAAGTGGAACTGAAGAAATTGATCGCTGCGCTGGCAGCAATTGGATTTGCCAGCGGCGCCCTGGCAGCAGATGGAGCGGACGACAAGAAGGACGAGAAAGGCGAGAAGGTCCATCGCGTCGAAGTGACCGGCTCCAGCCTGAAACGCATCAATGCCGAAACCGCATCGCCAGTGCAGGTGATCGACGCCAAGCAGATCGAAAACATGGGCGCCCGCACGCTGATGCAAGTGCTCGACAACCTGCCGGCCGCGCGCCCGGCGCAGCAAGACTTCCGTTCCATGTTCACCGGCTCCGACGGCGCCTCGCAAGCCAACCTGCGCGGCCTTGGCGCGCAAGGCACACTGGTGCTGCTGAACGGCCGCCGCCTGTCTTTCTACGGCGCACCGGCCGGCTTCCAGACCATGTTCGTCAACATCGACTCGATTCCCGCTGCGGCGATCGAACGCATGGAAATCCTGACCGACGGCGCCTCCGCAGTGTATGGCTCCGATGCGGTGGCTGGCGTGATCAACGTCATCACCAAGAAGAACTACCAGGGGCTGGAAGCGAAAGTCAGTACCGACCATTCGCAGGAAGTCTCCGCTTACGGCGAGCACCAGGCCAGCCTGGTGTACGGCAAAGGCGACTTCGGCAACGACGGCTACAACTTCATGGCTTCGCTGAACGTGTACCAGCGCGACCGCATCGCGCTGGCGGACACTTACGACAAGCGTCCGGACTACTTCTACGTCAACAATCCTAACTTCATCTCCAACTTCCGCATCGGCGTTGGCAGCGAGCCTGGCCAGCCCAACCCTGGCACCTTCTTCGTGTTCGACCCGGCCAAGAACAACGCGCGCACCCAGCGCGCGGTGACCGGCTGCACCACCACGATCACCGAAGCATCGGGCACCCGCTGCGTGTGGAACAACCTGCCGTACTCGCTGGACACGGGGCCGAGCTCCGACCGCGCGACCGGCTTCCTGTCCGGCCGCAAAAAGATCGGTGACGACCTGGAAGTCTTCGCCGAAGCCGCCTTCACCCACATCAAGCTGCGCGGCGAAAACGGCCCGCGCGCCTTCAACAGCGGCAGCACCAACAACTGGTTCTCACGCAATACCGGCACCAGGCTGAATACTTTCGTGCAGCCTTATCTTGGTCCAAACAATGTGTACCTGAAGGGCAAGCTTGATCCGGACATGGCGGCCAAGATGGGCGGCGCGGCAGGCCTGAACTACATCCTGCAGGACGCGGTCGGCCACTTCGGCCAGAAAAACCTGGATGACAACTACCGCGTGCTGACGGGCCTGAGAGGCCACCTCACCGGCAGCTGGGACTTCGAGACCGCGCTGGGCGTGGCCGGCAGCCACTCCACGCTGTACCAGACCATCAACATCAACACCAAAGGCTTCGAGAAAGCCTTCGGCCCCACCACCAAGGACCCGGTCACAGGCCGTGTCTACATTGCAGACAACCCTGCCTACAAGTTCGGCGAAATCAGCGAAGCCAATGCGGCCCTGATCCGCGAAGCCTACCCCACCTTCGACATCCAGTCCTGGACCAAGCTGATCACCTTCGACGCCAAGGTGGAAGGCACGCTGTTCAAGCTGGGCGAACGCGAAGTGCGGGCGGCCTTCGGCACCAACCTGATGCGCGAGAGCTTCGATACCCCCGGCAACGCCGATGCCGCGAATGGCCTGATCACGCAGCAGGGCGGCTCCTGGTTCGACGGCAAGCGCACCGTCAGCGCGCTGTTCGGCGAGGTAGTGGTACCGGTGACCGACACGCTGGAAGTCAACGCCGCGGCGCGCCTGGACAAGTATCCACACTTCTCCGCCAACCTGGCGCCGAAAGTCGGCGTGCAGTGGCGCGCCCGTCCCGAGGTCATGCTGCGCGGTACTTACTCGGAAGGCTTCCGTGCACCCAACCTGGCCGAATCGGGCAGCGGCGGCGTGTTCGCGCAGGTGGGCGGCATCCGCGACACCGTGCGCTGCGACGAAACCAATGCCATTGCCAAGCTGCTGCAAAAATCCGTCACTGCGACCGACCGCGACCTGGGCAAGACCCTGTTGAACTCCAACTGCTCGACCACCGTTGGCGGCCTGACTCCGCCCAATCCGAACCTGACCCCGGAAAAGGCCAAGATTTCGACCCTGGGCCTGGTGCTGCAGCCGGCCAAGGACGTCAGCATCTCGCTGGACTACTGGTTTGTCTACCGCCGCAACGAAATCGTGCGCCAGGACTTCAACCAGCTGTTCACCGACCTGGTCGACAAGTACGGCCCCAGCCTGGCCGGTACCGACAAGGCGATCCGCAATGAGCTGAGCGATGCCGACCGCGCCAATATGGCCGCCGTGGTCAGCATGTGCAACAACCTGGCCAACCTGCCTGCCTGCGTAGAAGCCGGCATGCCGAAATACTCGGTTGGCAACCTGGGTGGACTGATCAACTCCTATTCGAACCGCGGCCGCACCCTGCTGGACGGCTTCGACATCGATGCGCGCGCCCGTTTCTCGCTGGGCGAGTACGGTAAGCTGGGTACCGGTGCAGCCTTCACTATCCGCAAGCGCGAAACCTACAATTACGAGGATGGCGGCGGCTTCTCGGGCAACTACGTCGGCTACTACGATTCGCCGCGCCTGCGTGCCACCTTCAACGCCGACTGGACCTACCAGAACCTGGTCACCAGCCTGTTCGTGAACTACACGGGCAAAGCCAAGTGGGCATACGGCGAGTACGACACCGACAACTATCCGGAAAAATGCACCGCCGGCGGCGTGGCGTTGCCGGACAACCTGTGCGGCGGCCAGCCTTCGTACTACACGGTCAACCTGGGCTTCAACTGGAAACCAATCAAGAACCTGGACCTGGGCCTGAACATCAAGAACGTGACCAACAGGAAGCCATACTACGACCCGAACGGCTGGGAAGGCTACAACCACCAGCAAAACCTGTTCGGGCGCATCTTCTCGCTCTCGGCCAATTACAAATTCTGGTAACCTGCGACCCAACCAAAGAGGCAAAGACTAGATGGACAAGCAATTCAATCGACGACACTTCCTCACCGCCGGCGCCGCGCTGGCGGGCAGCCTGCTGCTGCCGGCAGCCTTTGCGGCCAGCGGCCGCGAAAAGCTCCGGCTGGGCATGATCGGCACCGGCATGCGCGGCCAGGTGCTGCTGCGCGAGCTGGTACGCCGCGACGACGTGGAAGTGGCAGCGCTGTGCGATATCGAACCGGTCATGTTGGCCAAGGCCCTGGCGCAATTCGAGAAGGCAGGCAAGCCGAAGCCGCGCACCTTCGGCGAAGACGGCGACAAGCACGCTTACCGCCGCATGCTCGACTCGAAGCAGCTGGATGGCGTGATCATCGCCACTCCATGGGAATGGCATGCGCAAATGGCGATCGACGCCATGCAGGCCAAGGTGCCTGTGGGCTGCGAAGTGGTGGCCGGCATTACCTTGAAAGATCACTGGGATGTGCTGGACACCCAACTGAAGACAGGCACGCCGTACATGCTGCTGGAGAACGTGTGCTACCGCCGCGACGTGATGGCGGTGCTGCAGATGGTGCGCTCCGGCCTGTTCGGTGAACTGGTGCACCTGCAGGGCGGCTACCAGCACGACCTGCGCGCCGTGAAGTTCAACAGCGGCGACCCGGCCAAGCCGTATGGCGGCGGCATCGAGTTCGGCGCCAAGGGCTGGTCGGAAGCGAAATGGCGCACCGAGCACTCGGTGCAGCGCAACGGCGAACTGTATCCAAGCCATGGCATCGGCCCGTGCGCGATGTACACCAACATCAACCGCGGCAACCGCTTCACCCGCATTAACACCTTTGCCACCAAGGCGCGTGGCCTGCACGACTACGTCGTCAAGCAAGGCGGGGCCGAGCACCCGAGCGGCAAGGTCAAGTTCAGCCTGGGCGACGTGGTGACCACCACGCTGTCCTGCGAGAATGGCGAGACCATCATCCTTCAGCACGATACCTCGCTGCCGCGTCCTTACTCGCTGGGCTTCCGCGTGCAGGGCACCAACGGCCTGTGGATGGACGTGAACCGTTCCATTCATATCGAAGGCAAGAGCAAGCCGCACCAGTGGGACGATTTCCAGGCTTACCAGGACCAGTACGACCACCCGTTGTGGCGCAAGTATGCCAGCGAAGCGGCCGGCGCCGGCCATGGCGGCATGGATTACTTCGTGATCCACGCCTTTGTGGAAGCGCTGAAGGCGCGCGCGCCGATGCCGATCGATATCTACGACGCGGTGACCTGGAGCGCCATTACGCCGCTGTCCGAGCAGTCGATCGCGCAGAACTTCCAGACGCTGGACTTCCCTGACTTCACCCGTGGCCAGTGGAGCAAGCGCAAGCCGATCTTCGCGTTCGACGACCGCTACTGATGAAGCGCACGCGAATAGCGCTGGCATCCCTTTGCTTTGGCCTGGCAGCATTGGCCATGCAAGGGGGGGCAGTGGCGCAGTCGGAACCTTACAAGGTGTTCGACGCCAAGCCTGTCATTACCGATGGCCCCTATCTTTCCGCGCTCTCCGACACTTCGGTGTCGGTGATGTGGATGACCGACGCGCCCAGCCACGCCA
>JBCNOX010000198.1:0-8361 GCA_039593645.1 Pseudoduganella sp. | reverse complement strand
GTAACGACTTCAACTTCCTGCGGCCGTACTTCGGTGCCGATGGCAAAGCCACGGTCGACCTGCCCGCGTTCGAAAAAAAAGGCGTGCCGCTGCAAGCGGTCGCGCAGCAGGGCGGCCATGTGCGTTTCGCCCTGCCTGGGCCGGACGGTGTGCTGCAATTCGACGGCAAGCTGCAAGGCGATCTGCTGGCCGGCAAAGTGAGCCTGAACGGGAAGGACGGCAAGTTCGCCTTTCGCCGCACCCTGGCCGACGATCCGGCACGCCACCAGCCGCTGCTGGGCGCTTATGAATTCCCCGGCAAGCGCGTGGTCGTGCTGTCCGAGTGGGGCGATTTCCCGCAGATGTTCTACAGCGATATGAGCACGGGCCGCTACGCCTCGATGTTCGCTGAAAGCGAGAACGTGTATTACGCCGGGGCCGGCAACCTGAACCCCGCCGTGCGTGAAACCACCATGCGTTTCGAGGGCAACAAGATGGTCTGGCAGCAGGCAGGCAAGAAGGAGACCGGCCGCCGCCTGCAATTCCGCTCCGAAGAAGTCACGTTCCGCAACAGCGACGTCACCTTGTCCGGCACCCTGGTGCTGCCGGAAGGGAAAGGGCCGTTTCCAGCCATTGTCCTGACCCAGATGTCCAGCCCCGCGCCGCGTGGCGCCTATGCTCTGCAGGCTTATTATTTTGCTGCACATGGCATGGCCGCGCTGATGTACGACAAGCGCGGCGTAGGCAAGTCCACCGGTGAATTCAACAAAGCCACCATGGAGCAGTTGGCCGACGACGCCGTCGCGGGCATCGAACTGCTTGGCAAGCGCAGCGACATCAAGGCCGATGCCATCGGCACCTGGGGCCATAGCCAGGGTGGCTGGCTGGCGCCACTGGCGGCGGTCCGTTCGCAGAAAGTTGCCTTCGTGATTGCGCAAGCCGCATCGGCAGTGCCGCCGGCCGAGCAGGAGGTGTACCGGATCGAGAGCGCGCTGCGCGCGCAAGGCTTCAGCGAGGAAGAGGTAAAGGCTGGCGCTGCCTACCAGGAAAAGCTGATGCGCTGGGTGACCAGCCGTGGCGCCAACCGCGCCGAACTGCTCGCCGCGGCACGCGCCGGCGAGAACGCGCGCTGGGCCAGCCAGGTCGAGATCGTGCCGGATACGCTGAAGGAAAAGCCGAGCGAAACCAGCACTGTTTTCTACAGCTATGATCCGCTGCCCGACCTGAAGAAGCTGAAGGTGCCCGTGGTTTATATCCTCGGCGAGAAAGACGCCTTCGTGCCGGTGCATAAGAGCGCCACTCTGTTCCGGCAAACGCTGGCTGCGAGCGGCCACAAGGACCACCAGGTATGGATGCTACCCCGTGCAGCGCACGGCCTGTGGGAAACCGATGTCGATGGCGGCAGCGCCTACATCAATTCCACCCATTGGGCGCGCGAACATTATCCACGCATGACACAATGGCTGCGCGAGCGCGGCTTCATCACACAGTAAAGGAGCAAGTAATGGTTAAGGCGATACGCATGTCCCGCACCGGCGGGCCGGAAGTGATGGAATACGTCGATGTCGAAGTGGGCGCGCCAGGCCCGGGCGAAGCGACGGTGCGGCACGAGGCGATCGGCCTTAACTTTATCGATGTGTACTTCCGCACCGGCCTGTATCCGCAGCCGCTGCCGGGCGGCCTGGGCCAGGAAGGCGCGGGCGTGGTGGAAGCGGTGGGCGAGGGCGTCAGCCATGTGCGCGTGGGCGACCGCGTGGCCTATGCCGGCCGTCCGAACGGCGCCTATTCCCAGGTGCGCAATATGCCCGCCAGCCTGCTGGTCAAGCTGCCGGATGCAATCGGCAGCGACACCGCGGCCGCCATGATGCTGCAGGGGATGACGGTGCAGTACCTGTTCCACAGCGCGGCGCCAGTCAAGGCGGGCGACACCATCCTGTTCCATGCGGCCGCCGGCGGCGTGGGACTGATCGCTTGCCAGTGGGCGCGCGCGCTGGGCGTGAACCTGATCGGCACCGCAGGGTCGGACGAGAAGGTGGAACTGGCACTGCAGCATGGTGCGACCCATGCGATCAACTACAACAAGGAAAACTTCACCGAGCGGGTACGCGAACTCACGGGCGGCAAGGGCGTATCGACCGTGTTCGATTCGATTGGCAAGGATACCTTCATCGGTTCGCTCGATTGCTTGCGTCCGCGCGGAATGATGGTCAGCTTCGGCAACGCGTCCGGACCGGTGGCCAATTTCTCGTTGAGCGAACTGGCGTCGCGCGGCTCGCTGTCCCTGACCCGTCCTGCGCTCGGCAATTACACCTCTACGCGTGAAGAGCTGGAGGCATGCGCCCAGTCGCTGTTCGAGGTGGTGGCGCGCGGCGACGTCAAGATCGAAATCAAGCAGCGTTATAATCTGGCCGATGTTGCTCAAGCGCATCGTGACCTTGAAGCGCGCCGTACTACGGGCTCTACCATCCTCATGCCGTGAATTTCAATATGACCGACCAGAACCGCCCAGCCGAAGAAGATGACGGGACCCCGAAATTTGGACGATTGCTGATCGTCCTGTTGAGTGCCGTGGCCCTGATCGGCCTCATTACTTTCGCCAGCGAAGCCTATTACCGCTAGGCTTCAGCTAGTTGGTGTCGAATTTCTTTACACTAAATTCCTTTGGCATTCGAATAATAAGAGTTTCCTTAAAGAATCATCATTGCGGTCAATGGTTTACTGATGAGTTATTGAGTCTGGCATAATTCTTGCTGTGTTCCGTAAGGACATTTGAATTTCAAGGAAGAATTATGAAGAACTTAACGTTCGGCAGAGCATTGCAAGGGTTCGCCGCCGCTGCGGCATTCGTGCTGTCGTCTGCAGCCTTGGCCGGTCCGGTCAACCTCGTGCAAAACGGTGGATTCGAACTCACCACCGGCGGCAATGGCCAGATCGACTTCAATACTTCCTTATCCGGCTGGTCAGCGCCTGGCGGATACAATTTCGTCTTCGCTTCGGGTACGGCCGACACCACGGGCGCTGTCACTTGGTTCGGCGGCCCGAACGACATCCCGTTGACATTGTGGGGCGCCAATAATGGCGGCGCCAATGCGCTGGCGAACAGCGCTGACGGCGGCAACTTCATCGCAGCCGACGGCGCTTACGGCGTAGTGCCGATCCAGCAGGCAATCGGCAACCTGGTGATCGGCACCACTTATATGCTCAAGTTCGAGTGGGCGGCCGGCCAGCAGTGGGGCTTCCACGGCGACACCAGCGAAAAGTGGACCGTGAGCATCGACGGCAATACCTTCGAAACCGACACCTACAATAACCAGAGCCATGCGTCGAGCGGCTGGATGCAGGAAGCGTTCACCTTCACCGCCAAGTCCAGCGGCAGCCTGCTGTCCTTCCTTGCGGCTGGAACCCCGGAGGGCCATCCTCCGTTTTCCCTGCTCGACGGTGTATCGCTGTTCGCCGTCAGCACGCCGGACAACGGCACCCCGCCCGCCGAAGTGCCGGAACCTGCCACCCTGCTGACCATGCTGGGTGGACTGGGCTTGATGGCAGTAGCGCTGCGCCGTCGTCGCCAGCCTTGAGCTGAAGTCATCACGTGGCAGCCTTGGCCGAACAGGTCTTGCGGCTCGTAGTATGGCTGTGTCTGCTGTGTGCCATCTTCCTTCCGCTCGAGCGCTACTTCGCGGTGCGCCAGGCGCAGCTGGGGGAGCGGCAACGCTGGCCGGACCTGTTCTATTACTTTGCCAACAGCTTGTTGCCGATGCTGCTGCTGGCGGTACCGCTGGCCCTTGCTGCGCAGCTGTCGCGCGCCCTGATCCCTGCCGCCGTGCCGGACACCCTGGCTGCCCTGCCGCTGGCGGTGCGCCTGCCGCTGGCACTGCTGGTTGGCGATATCGGCGCCTACTGGTCGCACCGCCTGGCCCACCGCTGGCCGCTGCTGTGGCGTTTCCACGCCGTTCACCATAGCGCTGCCCACGTCTACTTCCTGACCAATACGCGCGCCCATCCGGTCGATCTGCTGTTCACCCGGCTGTGCAGCCTGCTGCCCCTGTACGTGCTTGGGCTGGCGGGCCCTGGCCTGGCTGGCAGCACGACGCCGGTGGCTGTGATTTTGGTGGGCAGCATGTGGGGCTTTTTCATCCATTCGAACATCCGCGTGCGGCTGGGCCCGCTGGAGTGGCTGCTGTCGACGCCGGCATTCCACCATTGGCACCATACGCGCCACGACCATGTCGACCGTAACTTTGCCGCCATGCTGCCGGTGCTGGACCGGATATTTGGTACCCACCACCTGCCGCGCAGCTGGCCGTCCGAATATGGCAGCGATACCCCGGTCGCCAGCCAGCTAGGCGGGCAACTGACTGCGCCCTTCAAGACTGCAATGGCGGCCGGCACGGTTGACCGAACTGAAAGTTGATTTGCTAGAATGCCCTATCGACCATTTCCCCTGAACCGGCGGAGGCTGAACCGATGACAGAACGCCACCGTTTCACCCTGCATGTGCTTGCACTGTTTGCCGGGTGGTGGCTGTCCTTCTCGTTGGCGCTGGCCGCGCCTGCAGCCCCTGCCTCCGTACCAGCCGCGCCAGCCTTCAGCCTCGATCCCACCACGGCCCTGCACAAGAAAGCGGACAACGGCAACTGGCTTGGCATCCAGGATCAGGTTCACGCGCGCCACCAGGACCTGCTGTCGTCGCGCACGCTGACCATCATGCTCTACCTGCTGTGGGCGGTGATCGCGCTGGTGCTGGTGTACACCGTGCGGCACTACTATTTCACCTTCAACCGTCTGTTCGGCGCCCAGCGTCATCCCTACCTGGACGTCGACAGCGGCAACTGGCCGAGCGTGACGGTGCTGGTAGCCGCGCATAACGAGCAAGCGGTGATTGCAGATTCGCTGCGCGCCCTGCTGGATGTGGACTACCCGCGCGAGCGCCTGCGCATCATGCCGGTCAACGACCGCTCGACCGACGATACGCGCCGCATCATCGACGAAATCTGCGCCGCGCACCCTGGCCGCATCACGCCATTCCACCGCAGCGGCGGCAAGCCTGGCAAGGCGGCTGCGCTGAAGGATGCGACGGCACTGGTGGACAGCGACATCCTGATCGTGTTCGATGCCGATTATGTGCCGGGCCGTGGCCTGCTGCGCCAGCTGGTGGCGCCGTTCTTCGACCCGGAAGTCGGTGCCGTGATGGGCCGCGTGGTGCCGCTGAACACCGGCAGCAACCTACTGACCCGCCTGCTGGACATGGAGCGCTCCGGCGGCTACCAGGTCGACCAGCAGGCGCGCATGAACTTGTCGCTGGTGCCGCAATACGGCGGCACGGTCGGCGGCGTGCGGCGCAGCGCGTTGGAGGCGATCGGCGGCTGGCACGATGACGCGCTGGCCGAAGATACCGACCTCACTTATCGTTTGCTGTTAAGCGGCTGGAAGACCGCCTACCAGAACCGCTCGGAATGCTATGAGGAAGTGCCGGAAACCTGGCCGGTGCGGGTGCGCCAGATCATGCGCTGGTCGAAGGGCCACAACCAGGCCGCCTTCCGCTATGCCGGCGCGCTGCTGGCCAGCGACAAGGTTTCCTTGCGCGAGAAATTCGACGGCATGTTGCTGCTGGGCGTGTTTGCCATGTCGCCGATCCTGCTTGCCGGCTGGATCCTGGCCATCGTCCTGTTCTATTTCGACGCCAACCACTGGCTGACGGGGGTATTGGCCCTGTTCTGCCTGATGTCGTACAGCGCGCTGGGCAACTTCGCAGCGTTCTTCGAGATCGGCGCAGCAGTCTACCTCGATGGCAGCCGCGAACGCATCCGCCTGATGCCGCTGAATTATTTCGGCTTCCTGGTCAGCCTGCTTGCCATCACCATCGCCACGTTCCGGCAGATACTGTTTGACGGGCTGTTCAAGCGCAAGCTGGAATGGGACAAGACCACGCGCTACCGCCAGCCGGAGGCCAAGCCATGAGCTGGATCGTGCTGTTCTTTGTTTTCCAGGCGCTGCTGTTCCTGTTGCCCCTGTTGCCGTCGCTGGTCGAATGGCGCGTGCGGCGCGACGCGCAGCCGCTGAAAGTGGTGCGCGACTACGATGGCAACATCAAACATTTCGCCAATCGTTTTCGCCAGTTTCTGAGTGAGCAGTTTGCCGAGCTGGCGCAGGCAGCCGGCACCACTACCGTGCCGCGCAACGGCCGCCTGGCGACGGGCGACCGCTATCAACTGGTGGGCGCCGATGGCATACCCGCGATCACGGAGCAGGAACGCGCTGCGCAGGCAGTGGACCAGCTGGTACTGGGCACGGGGGCGCTCGAGCTTGGCCAGGGGCTGCTGTACCAGAAGGAAGTGTTTGCCGCCGGCGCCATCCGCACCGGTAGCGAAAATTCCTTCCGCGCCTTGCTGGCGCGCGGCGAGATCGTGCTGGGTGAGCAATGCGACGTGCTGCGCTGGGCGCACAGCGATACCCGTTTCACTGCCAGCCGCCGCGCGCGCCTGTTCGGCCGGGTGTCGGCCAACCAGGAGCTGGTGCTGCATGGCGAAACCCGCTTCGGCCGCATGCATGCGCCAACGATCCGCTTTGGCGACGCGCTGCCGGCGCCGCTTGCGCAACCGGCCAGCCGCAGGGTGCTGGAGCGGCCGGAATCGCTGCTGGACGATGCCGCCGGCCGCTGGCTGGCTGCCGGCGACCTGCTGCTGCCGCAGGCCAGCTTCCACCATGGCAGCCTGGTGGCGCGCGGTAGCATGACGGTCGGCGCGCACAGCCTGGTCGAGGGCAGCATCAAATGCCATGGCGACCTGCGCGTGGAAGCCGGTGCACGGGTGGACGGCTCGCTGGTCTGCAGCGGCAATATGTTCATCGGTCCCGGCTGCATCATCCGCGGCCCATTGATCTGCGAGAAAACCATCGAGATCGACGCCGGCACGGTGCTTGGTTCGGACAGCGCGGAAACCACGGTGACCGCCGTTGAAATTCGCGTGCGCGAAGGCGCTGCCGCCCATGGTACCGTGTGGGCGCGGGAGCTCGGCTACGTCGTTCCTACTGTAAGCAGACATTGAGAGGGGTCACTTTGGGCGCAAACAGTATCCTCCTCTGCATGGGCACCCGGCCCGAAATCATCAAGATGGCGCCGGTTTATTACGCGCTGAAGCAGGACGGCCTGGAGCCGCTGCTGCTGCATACCGGCCAGCACGAGGACATGGCCGACCCGATGTACCGGTTCTTCAAGATCCTGCCCGACTACAGCTTGCCGCTGCAACGCACTTCCGACGCGCTGCACCACCTGTCGGCCATGCTGCTGGAGAAGCTGGGCGCCGCTTTCGAAGCCGTCAAGCCGGCAGCAGTGCTGGTGCATGGCGATACCGCCAGCGCGGCCATGGCGGCGCTGGCGGCGTTCTACCAGCATATCCCGGTCGGCCATGTCGAAGCGGGCCTGCGCTCGCACAACCGCTTCAATCCCTTCCCGGAAGAAAAGAACCGGGAGCTGATCGGCCGGCTGGCGGACTGGCATTTCGCGCCGACCGACAACGCGCGCTTCAACCTGCTGCGCGAAAATGTCGAGGGCGACCGGATCCACATGGTCGGCAATACCATTGTCGATGCGGTGCGCCTGGCCACCACCGACCCGGAACTGGCGGGCAACCCGGACGAACTGTCCAGTCCCCAGCTGCGCGGCCTGCAGCAGGTGCTGGCGGGGCGGCGCCTGGTGTTCATCACGGCGCACCGCCGCGAGAACCTGGGCCATCCGCTGATGTCGATTTCCACCACCGTGCGCAAGCTGCTGCTGGCCGATGAAGACCTGGTGATCGTGTGGCCGGTGCACAGCAATCCGAAGATCCGCGCCACGGTGGATGAAGTGTTCACTGAGCTGCCGGAAGAAGTCTCGGAGCGCATCTTCCTGACCCGGCCGCTTAACTACTCGACCACGCTGGCGCTGCTGCGCCAATCCTGGCTGGTGCTGACCGACTCGGGCGGCATCCAGGAGGAGGCCGCGTGCCTGCAAGTGCCGGTGCTGATCCTGCGCGAAACCACCGAGCGGCCGGAACTGGTAGCCAGCGGCGGCGGGCGCCTGGTCGGCACCGACGGCGCCGCCATTATCGGCGCCGTCGACGCGCTGCGCGCCGACGCCCAGGCTTACGCGGCGATGCGCGCCGCCCCTAATCCATTCGGCGACGGCTTTGCCGCCGCACGCATCAAGGACATCCTGATACGGAGTATGCATGACTCGTAAGTTGCACCAGTTTGTAGTCTGCCTCGCGGCGTCGCTGGCGGCAGGCAGTGCCGCGGCCCAGGCAAGCGCCAGCGGCACGCTCGAAGCAGGGCTGCTGCATCACAGCCTGAGCGATGGCTTTGGCACCTGGAACCAGCAATTCGTGCGCGGCTCGCTGCGCACTTCCG
>JBCNOX010000197.1:0-8363 GCA_039593645.1 Pseudoduganella sp. | reverse complement strand
ATCGGCGATGCTGCGCACCCTGATCGAGGATGCCAGCAATGCCGATGGCCAATTGACGCGCGAAGAACTGGTCAGGCGCTTGAACATCCAGGCCGTGCGCGACGCGCTGGCCAAATGCATCTGCAAATTCCCCAGCGAATGGAACCGCGGCAGCATCGATGCGCGCTGGGGCTGGCTGCAGACCGATCCGGAGTACGGCCTGGATGCCGCATCCTGGGCCAGCCTGCGCAGCCATATTGCGGCGCTGACGGTGCCGGCCGCCGAATTGCCGGCGCCCCTGGCGGGGGCGCACTGGCATTTCCACCCGCAGCAGTTCATCACGCATTTCCGCCAATGCCATTGGCTGAGCGCAAGCGAGTTCAGGCAACTGGTGCCGCGCCATGCCATGCGGCGCCACCAGGGCCAGTATCTGTGGGAGCAGATCCAGACCAACCTGACCGCGGCGACCTCGGTGGCCGTCACCCAGCGCATCGGCTTGAACCGGACCGCGCGCAAATACGGCATCAATTCGCCGCTGCGGCTGGCATCTTTCCTCGGCAACGGCATCCAGGAAACCCAGTGGCTGGGGCGCCTGTCGGAAGGCGGCGGTTCAGGTTATTGGTATGCCCCCTGGTATGGCCGCGGCTTCCTGCAGCTGACCCACTCCAGCAACTATCTCGACTATTGGAGCTTCCGCGGCAGGCAGGTGCCGGCGGCACTGAGCCAGGCCTTGCGCAATGCGCTGAACGTGCAGATGAACTTGCCGACCGCACAGCGCAGCAATGCGACCCTGGCCGATGCGAACTTCCCGCAGCTGACGCCGCAGATCCTGGGCTGGCGCGAAGAAGTGCGTGGCGTCGAAATGGCCGGCTCCGCCGACTCGGGCTACGCGCCATCCGATAGCGCAGGCTTTTACTGGGCCAAGCTGCGCATGGCATCGTATGCCGATCCCGACCACGTACTCGAGCGGCGCGCCATCACGGCAGCCAGCGCCACCCGCGTGTACTATCGCAGCCCCAGTTTCTGGCGCGCATCGGCGGCGGTCAACCTGCCAAGCCGCATCAACGACCTGTATGCCGCGGCCCTGAACGGCTTCGATGCGCGCTGCGTCGCCTATGCCTGCTCGCTGGCCGTGTTGTCGGAGGTACGATTCCCGAATGCCGCCGGGGCGGCCACTTTTGACTTCCCGGAAGATTATGAATACAGGAGAAACTGAATGACGTGCAGATCGTATTTACTGAGCTTGTTATTGCTGTGCGGATGCGCCGGCGCGGCCCCCGCACCCGGAGCGTCGGCCGGGCAGGAAGTGACCGTGCCCAACCAGTTCCCGAACGAACCGGCCTGCGCCGCCAGGCTGCCCCCGGCCAAGTTTGCCTGTACCGCCAGTGGCTGTACCATTCCGGCGCCCGCGAAGAACAGCCTGAAATCGATCGAGCTGACATTCAGCTGCATACCTAAGTCGTCGCCGACCGAGTTTGACAAGCCGGCCGACGACATGAAGGTGCTGTCGCTGCGCGCCCGCAACGCCCAGGGCAACCTGGGACTGATCGACCAGATTGACGGCGCGCCGGAAGAACTGATGCGTGAACTGAGTTTTTGCCTTTACGGCAAGACCGCCAATCTGTGCGGCGCCGCGAAAACCCAGCGCTTGAAAGATGGCGCCAAGGCCGACCCCACCAAGGCCATCAAGGCCTTCATCGAAGGTATCGAGCTGCAGTAAAGCGCCGGGCGCGCCGGCGGCATTCATCGCGCCGGGCGGGTTTCGCCGGGCCGGCTGGCCGGCGGCGCTGGCCGCCAATTGGCATACTTGCGGTCGATCGCGGCCGAGGTGCCGTCCTTGATCATGTCGGCCATGGCGGCCGACATGGCCGCCACCACGCTGTCCGATACCGCCTTGTTGCACGCCAGGTAGGCGCGCGAGGTATGGAAGGTGAGCAGCGGCACGATTTTCCCCGCCAGTCCCTCCTGCGCCAGCACGCCGTTGGCCAGTTGATGGCTGGTTGCCCACAAATCGATGCGGCCTCCAATCAGCTTGCGGGGGTTGGAAAAATTGTCCGGCGCGGCATCCACCTTGAAGCCGCGGTCCAGCAGGAACTGGGCGCGTACATCGCCGCTATAGCCGCCGATGCGCAGGCTCCTGGCATCTTCCAGCGTCGCCAGCCGGAACGGCGGCTTGGCCAGTCCATAGAACGTCCAGTCCACCTCGCGCAGCGGGCCGATCCATTTGAACAGGGCCTCCCGTTCCGGCGTGCGCGAGGTGGAAAATACACAGGAATCGGGAGTGCGCAAGGTTAGTTCGTATGCGCGGCGCCACGCCATGATCTCGATGGTGTAACTGACGCCGGCGCGCGACATGATCTCTTTTACCTTGTCCGGCGAGATGCCGTAGATCCTCTCACCTTCGCGCATGATGTCAGGCGGGGTATATTCGGTAAACAGCTGAAGCGAGCCCGCCGACGCTGCCAGGGGGAGCGCCAGGATCGATGCGGCAAGTTGCAGCTTGGAGACCATGGTCAGCCAATCATGTGCGTCCTGGAGGGCGAAGTCAATCTAAGTAGCAGCCCTTACTTGTGTCCTCCAATAATTGCTGGTACAACATTACTAGTAGCGCAAATCCAACAATTAATCAGTAACTGGAGATCCCACATGAAACGACGCGCCCTCATCACCGCCATGGCATGCCTGCCCCTGTTCGGCGCCAGCCTCGCGCAAGCCCAGAGCTACCCGACCAAGCCAATCACCATGATCGTGCCGTTCGCTGCCGGCGGACCGACCGACACCGTGGCGCGCCTGCTGGCGCAGTCCATGGGCACCAAGCTGAAACAGCAGATCATCGTGGAAAACGTCGGCGGCGCCGGCGGCACGATTGGCGCGGCGCGCGCCGCCAAGTCTGCTCCGGACGGCTACACCATTTTCCTGCACCACATCGGCCACTCCACCGCGCCTGCCCTGTACCGCAAGCTGAGCTACAACGCGATCGACAGCTTCGATCCGATCGGCCTGGTGACCGACGTGCCGATGACCGTGGTGGCGCGCAAGGATTTCCCGGCCAAGGACTTCAAGGAATTCCTGGCTTATGTAAAAGCCAACAAGACCAAGGTCACCTACGCCAATGCCGGCCTGGGTTCGGCATCGCACCTGTGCGGCATGCTGTTCATGTCCGCCATCCAGACCGACCTGACCACCGTGCCGTACAAAGGCACCGGCCCGGCCATGAACGACCTGCTGGGCGGCCAGGTGGACTTCATGTGCGACCAGACCACCAACACCACCAGCCAGATCAAAGGCGGCAAGATCAAGGTATACGGCGTGACCACCAAGACCCGCGTGGCCTCGCTGCCGGACGTGCCGACCCTGAACGAAGCCGGCCTGCCTGGCTTTGAAGTGGCCGTGTGGCACGGCATGTACGCACCGAAAGGCACGCCGAAGCCGGTGATCGACACCCTGGTCAGCGCGCTGCACGTGGCGCTGAAAGACCCGGCCGTCAAGCAGCGCTTCGCCGACCTGGGCACCGAGCCGGTGGAGGAAAAGCGCGCCACGCCGGAAGCCCTGCGTGCGCACCTGAAGGCCGATATCGACCGCTGGGGCCCGATCATCAGCAAAGCCGGTGTTTACGCTGACTAAGCGCTGGCCAAGGAGTATCTGATGTCTTCTGCAATCCGTCACCCGAAGGATTTCTGGATCGGGGTGATCTTTATTGCCATCGGCTTGGGCGCCGTGTTCACGCGCGGCGACCTGAACATGGGCACGTCGGTCCGCATGGGGCCAGCTTTCTTCCCGGTCGTGCTGGGCATTCTGCTGGCCGTGATCGGCGCAGCCGGCGTGTTGCGCTCGTTCTTCCGGCACGGCGAGCCGATGGAGAAGCTGCACCTGAAGCCGCTGGCCCTGGTCACGCTGGCCGTGGTGTTGTTCGGCATCCTGATGCGCGGCGCCGGCCTGGTGCCGGCCGCCGCGGTGCTGGTGCTGGTCAGCGCCTATGCCAGCCCCAAGTTCCGCCTGAAGGAAGTCCTGCTGCTGGCTGGCGGCCTGGCGTTGTTTGCCTATGTGCTATTTATTAAACTGCTTGGCCTGCCGATCCCTGCGCTCGGTCCCTGGCTTGGTTTCTAGGGAGCCAGCATGGAAATTTTAAGCAACCTCGGACTCGGCTTTGAAACCGCGTTCACCCTGACCAACCTGCTGTATTGCCTGATGGGCGTCTTCATCGGCACGGCGGTCGGTGTGCTGCCGGGCCTGGGCCCGATTGCCACCATTGCCATGCTGCTGCCGGCCACCTTCGGCTTGCCGCCGGTGGCGGCGCTGATCATGCTTGCTGGCATTTATTACGGCGCCCAGTATGGCGGCTCCACCACGGCCATCCTGGTCAACCTGCCGGGCGAGTCATCCTCAGTGGTGACCGCCATCGACGGCTACCAGATGGCGCGCAAGGGCCATGCCGGCAAGGCACTGGCAACGGCCGCTTTGGGTTCCTTCTTTGCCGGTACGGTGGCTACGGTTGCCGTGGCGTGCTTCGCGCCGCCGCTGGCCGACCTGGCATTGCAGTTCGGCCCGGCCGACTACTTCTCGCTGATGGTGCTGGGCCTGGTGGCAGCGGTGGTGCTGGCCAGCGGTTCGCTGCTGAACGCGATCGGCATGGTGATCCTGGGCCTGCTGCTGGGCATGATCGGCACCGACGTCAACTCGGGCCAGCAGCGCTATACCTACGATATGCCGGAGCTGGCGGAAGGCATCTCGTTCGTGATCGTGGCCATGGGCATGTTCGGCATCGGCGAGATCGTGCGCAACCTCGAGCATGACGAAGAGCGCCACCTGCTGATGAAGAAGGTGTCGGGGCTGATGCTGACCAAGGAAGACTTCAAGCGCATCCTGGCGCCGGTCCTGCGCGGCACCTTCCTCGGTTCGGCGCTGGGCATCCTGCCGGGCGGCGGCGCCATGCTGGCTTCCTTCGCCTCCTACTCGATCGAGAAGAAGGTCTCGCCCAATGCGAAAGAGTTCGGCAAGGGCGCGATCGAAGGCGTGGCGGCGCCGGAAGCGGCCAACAATGCCGGCGCCCAGACCTCGTTCATCCCGATGCTGACGCTGGGTATCCCGTCCAACCCGGTAATGGCGCTGATGATCGGCGCCATGATCATCCAGGGCATCACGCCTGGACCGGCGGTGATGACGGAAAAGCCGGACCTGTTCTGGGGCCTGATCGTGTCGATGTGGTTCGGCAACCTGTTCCTGGTGGTGCTGAACCTGCCGATGATCGGGCTGTGGGTGAAGATGATCACCGTGCCTTACCACCGCCTGTTCCCGGCCATCCTGCTGTTCTGCGCGATCGGTGTGTTCAGCCTGAATAACGCCCAGTTCGATGTCTGGCTGATGGCGCTGTTCGGGGTGTTCGGCTATGTCTGCGCCAAGCTCGATGCCGAGCCGGCGCCGATGCTGCTCGGTTTCATCATCGGCCCCATGCTGGAAGAGTACCTGCGGCGCGCCATGACGCTGTCGCACGGCGATCCGATGGTGTTCCTGAACCGTCCGATCAGTGCCACCCTGCTGGTGCTGGCCGGGGTGGCATTGGCGGTCGTGCTGTCGCCATCCTTGCGCAAGAAGCGGGAAGAAGCGTTCCACGAAGAGTAAGAGTGAGCGAAAGATAACAACGCCCGGTTCGCCGGGCGTTGTTTCGTCGTGGGGCCACAACGAAAGGACGGACTTTATTCAACTGCTTTAAGCGCGGCAGGGGTGGGTGACAAAGGGTGAGATTCCTGGCGGGGACGCTGTCTATACTGAAAATTCCCCGTGGCAACAATCCCTACAGGAGCTCACCCAAAATGAACAGCCCAGTCATCCAGGAAAGCCAGCTGCAAGAAGTCGAGCTGCAGGCCATTAACGCCGCGCTGAACCGCGTCCAGGCGGTCATCGAATTCCGGCTCGACGGCACCATCCTGCACGCCAACGACAACTTCCTGAGTGCGGTCGGCTATACGCTGGATGAAGTGCAGGGACGTCATCATTCGATGTTCTGCGACAGCGCCTTTACCGCCAGCGACGCATACAAGCAATTCTGGGAACGCCTGCGCAGCGGCCAATACGAGCACGGCGAGTACAGGCGCTTTGGCAAAGGCGGGCGCGAAATCTGGATCAATGCATCCTACAACCCGGTACTCGATGCCGAAGGCAAGCCTTATAAAGTCATCAAGTTCGCCACCGACATCACGGCCACCAAGCTGCGCAACGCCGAGTACGAGGGCAAGGTCAGTGCGATGGACAAGGCGCAGGCCGTGATCGAGTTCGACATGGGCGGCCATGTGCTGACCGCCAACAGCAACTTCCTCGATGCGATGGGCTACACGCTGGACGACATCAAGGGCGAACACCACCGCATGTTCTGCGAGACCGAATACGCCTCGAGCGTCGACTACAAGCGCTTCTGGCAGAAACTGAACCGCGGCGAATTCGACAGCGGCCGCTACAAGCGCGTCGGCAACGGCGGCAAGACGATCTGGATCCAGGCCACCTACAACCCGATCCTCGACATGAACGGCACGCCTTTCAAAATCGTCAAGTTCGCCAGCGACATCACCGAGCAGGTGCTGATGGAGCAGGGCATCAAGGACAAGGCGGCCAGCGATGCGGCCAAGATCGAGCGCCTGCTCGATGCGGTGGCGCGCGCCGCCAAAGGCGACCTGACCGCCGACGTGCCGATGGGCGGCGAGGAAGCGCTCGACCAGTTGGGCGCCGGCATCGGCAAGATGATGGGCGACCTGCGCGGCGTGATCGGGCAGGTGGTGATGTCGGCCACCGCCTTCGCCGACGATGCCGAGGCGATCGCCACCCGCGCCGGCGTGGTGGCCGGCGGTTCGCAGGAGCTGGGCGCCACGGTGGAGGAAATGAATGCCACGGTCGAGGGCCTGACCCGTTCCATCGATGCGATTGCCACCAGCACCGGCCATGCCAACGACCTGGCCAAGGCCACCCAGGATGAAGCCGAGGCGGGCGCCAAGGCGGTGGCGCGTTCGATCGAGGCGATGGACCTGATCAACCGCTCTTCCGAAGACATCGGCGAGATCGTGAAGGTGATCAGCGATATTGCCAATCAGACCAATATGCTGGCCTTCAATGCAGCGATCGAAGCGGCGCGCGCCGGCGAGCATGGCCTCGGCTTCTCGGTGGTGGCGGACGAGGTGCGCAAGCTGGCCGAGCGCTCCTCGCAGGCAACCAAGGAAATTTCCAAGCTGATCAGCGAATCGGTCAAGCGGGTCAATACCGGCACGTCCATCTCGCACCAGGCCAGCGAAGCGTTCGACCGCATCGTGAAGGGCGTCGGCAAGACCAGCGAGGCGATCGCCGAGATCTCGCACGAAGCCAGGGAACAGCTGCTGTCGGCGCGCGAGGTCAGCGTCGCCATCAACCACATCGCCGAAGCGGCCGAGCAGTCGGCCGGCAGCTGCGACAGCATTGCCTCGTCGACAGCCAGCCTGAACTCGCGCGCCGGGGAGTTGAACAAACTGGTCGCCGGCTTCGTGGTGTAAGCCATGGAAGCCTTGCGTGTGGTGTCGGCGTCGCCGCGGGCGGACGCCGGGGCGGCGGTCGAACTGTTCGGCTCCTTCATGCTGGGCGGGGACGAGTTCGCGCTGCCCGCCCTGTGCATCCGGGAGGTGGTCAACTTCCCCGAGCGCATGACCAGCGTGCCGCTGTCGCCGTCCTATCTGGAAGGCATGTTCACCTTGCGTGGCAGCGTGATCCCGGTGGTGAACCTGGGGCGCCTGTTCGATCCGGCGGCGCCGGCGGCCGAGGCGTCGAACAAGATCGCCATCATCGACTACCAGGAGGTGCAGGTCGGTTTGCTGGTTCACGCAACCGGCGAAATCCTGCGCGTGCGGCCCGAACAACGCAGCCGGTTGCGTTATGCGGAGGGTTCGGCACAAGGGGTAGTAGGCGGCACCATTTTGCTGGAGGAGGGCAGGCGCCTGGTCCAGGTGCTCGACATCGACCGCCTGGTGCGTATCGAGAACGTGCCGCAGGTGCAATCGATGCGGGCTAGCGGTGCGGAAACGCGGCGCCAGTTGCGCGTGGTCGGCGAGCGCCGCCACGCGATCAGCTTCCGCGCCGCCGGCGCCCGCTTCGCCATGGAGATGAAGGCGATCCAGGAAATCGTCCGCGTGCCCGAACTGGCCGAATCGATCCTGGCCAGTTCGCTGTGCCGCGGCCGCATGCAGTTCCGCGGCATGCAGGTGCCGGTGGTGGACTTTGCCGCGCTGGCCGGCGGCCAGTCCGCCCCGGCGCATGCCGAACAGCGCATCCTGGTGGCGCGCATTGGCGAGGCGACGCTCGGCTTCCTGGTCGACGAGGTGGAAAGCATCCTGCATTTCACCAGTGATGAAGTGCTGGCCATCCCTTTGCTG
>JBCNOX010000196.1:0-8393 GCA_039593645.1 Pseudoduganella sp. | reverse complement strand
GAACACCAGGCCAAAGCGCGCCAGCGCCACCGGCACCCCGTATTCCCGGGTGCGGCTCGCGACAGCCTCCCATTCCTGGCATAGCTGCGACATGAAGATCGCTTGCGGCGGGCTGGCTTCATTCAGCACCTGCTCGCTGCCTTGCGGCTGGATGCCGTAGTAACCCACGGCGGAAGCATTGATCATCAGGCGCGGCTTACGCACAGCCCGCGCGATCCAGTCCACCACGCCCTCAGTGAGCCCGGCACGGCTGCCGCGCAGCACGGCTTTGCGCCGCTCGCTCCAGCGCCAGCCGAGGATGCGGGCGCCGGCCAGGTTGATCACGACATCAATGCCCTCCTGCGGCGACAGCTCGGCCATGCTGGCGACCGCCCGCACGGCGCCGCCGAACTCCCACGCCGCCTTGCGCGGTGCGCGTGAAAGCACGACAACCCGGTGGCCACTGGCCAGCAAGGCCGGCACCAGGGCGTGGCCGATAAAGCCGGTGGCGCCGGTCACCAGCACCGTTTGCGGCGGGCCTTCGAAGCGCACGTGCGCCGCATCATCCGCCGGCAAGGCACGCGCAGCAAACGCATCGCGTATGCCGGAGGCAAACACGCCCACGCCACACAGGGCGAGGAAGACACTGAGCCAGCCGTGCGGCGCGTAGGCGAAACCTGTCGGCTCGGCCGCGGCAGCCGGCATTCCAAGCAACAGCAAGGTAATGAAGGCGCCGCCGTTAATCGCCAGCACCGTGTGCGTTACGCGCTCGGTGGCCGGCAGCAGGCGGGTCCGGTCCTCCACCACGAAATCCCACAGCGTGAGGACGATCTCGACGCCGAACAGGGCAAGCAGCACCCAAGCCCAGGCCCCATGCCAAACCCAGGCTGACAGTCCGACGAACAGCACGCCGTAGATCGTGGCGCGCACCGCGTGGATGGCGAGCTCGCGCCGTGCCGTGGCGCGCTGGGGCAAGGCTTCCGTCAGTTCGTGGTGGTAGATCGTGTCAAACGCGCCCAGGCAGCCTTGCGCGGCCATGAGCTGTAATGCGAGCAGGTGCGTATTCATGCTGCCTCCTTTTCCGCCGCGCGCCTTTCGTGGAAGACACCGGCCTGCACGAACGTCGTGCCGAACAGTGCGTGACGGATTTCGATGCGGATGTTGAAGCGGTTGGGCGCCTCGTTGCAATGGCGCAGGAAGGTCTTGCCCGGCGTGAGCACGCCCGGCAGCGGAATGCGCCAGCCCAGGACGTCCCAGAAATAGCCGTCGCTGGTGAAATGCAGGTTGCCGTCGGCGACATGCAGCTTGAGTTTCATGCCCAGGCCAAGGCCGACGTACTCCAGCACTTCGCCACGCTCGCTCTCCGCCATGTGGGAGGTGAACCGGATCGGCTTGCGGCCGTTCAGCATGTAGATGCGCTGTTTGTAGATATTCTGCGAACCCGGCTTGCCGTAGACCTGGATGTCGACGGGGAAGTCCTTGTCGCTGTAAGGAATCAGCGTGCCCTGGATGAACGGCTTGCTGAGAAAACCAAGCAGCTTGCCGAAGCGCGAAGCGTGCAGTTCCGACAAGGTGCCGTAGTACAGCAGCGGCTCGCCCGGCGCGGGATTCTTGGCGAAGCGCTGCTGGATGTCCGGATGCAGCTTGTTCCATTCGCTGCCAAGGATCTTGCGGAAAAGCTCCCCCTCGCCGACCAGGGGTGCGGCGCCGGACGTATCGCGGGATGCCGCGTCGATCCGGTACAGGCGCCAGGCGGCGGGCAGCAACAGCGCCAGCGTGACAATGTCGAGCCACACGTTCGGCCATACACCGTTGCGCAGCGAGACCATGATGTCCTGCGGGCCCCACAACAGCAAGCCTGCCGCCACCCACAGCCAGGCCGCCGGCTCGCGGCGCTGGTCGCCGAACCAGACCAGCGCCAGCATCCACAGCCCGACGCACTGAATGGTCGGCCCGAACAGCGCCAGCCACCAGGCGTGCTGCTGGCGCGCCGAGGCCGCGCCAAGCCAGGCGTGGTACCAGTCGAGCGCCGCGGCGTTGGCAACCCAGGGCAGCGCCAGGCCGACCAGCAAGTGTCCCACCGCGCTGGCGTACATCCAGCGCACCAGCCATTTACGCTCCATGTTTGCCCCCCAAGTAGATCTCGCAGCGGTCACCGTCGCATGCGCGCCGGGCGCCGTCGATCCTGAGCCAGCGCGAAATGCGATAGCGGTTGCGGGCAAAGCTGCGGTAGGCCGCGGCCAGCAGCGGCCGCAGCATCGGGACGCGCAACGGCCACACCAGCCAGGCGCGCCCCACCAGGGTATAAGCCTCCAGGATCGCGTTGATCCCGACCAGCATGGCGCCATCCGTGCGATGCCCGTGCAATTCAGTGTTCATGGCGGCCAGGGTCACGCCCAGGAGGGCGGGGTCGAAGCCAGGGGCGGCAATGTCGACGAAGGCCAGCCGGCCATTACGATCCCAGCGGCGCAGGCGCGCCATCTCGCCACGGCAGAACACGCAGGCATCATCGAAGTACAGGGTCAGCTCGGCCATTGGCCACCTCCATTTGTGACATAAAAGCTACAAACGCAAAATCGTCGCGAGACAGGTTTAACACGCCGAAACTCACGGATTTCCACCGATTCCAGAATGAATAGTTGTTGAATTACGTTATTTTTCATTTATTTCTGTCGTTACAGAAATTAAAGACGATATTTCAGGCAATGTCAAATCCTTAAAGGTCGTGTATTCTAAATTCACAGAAATTGATTGCCACGAGGAAATATTCCTATGACGACTTACAATAAGACCGCTAAGGGCCGGGAAGAAATCTCGGCGCGTACCTATGGGCTGCAATCCCGTATGCGAACCCTGCTGGTGATGATTGATGGCCGCCATCCAATGGAAGAGTTACTGCCGAAAGTAACAGGGCTGGGGCTGGACGCAAGCGCCGTGCAGGAACTGCTGGCACAGGGTTTCATCGAAGAAGGCGAAGCACCGCCAATTACCATCATGCCGATCCCGCCGACCGAAGAAGAACTCGCTGCGCAGTACAAGCAAGCGCGCGACTTCTATGCGCGCACCATCGAGCCGACGCTGGGCCTGCGTGGACAAGTGCTGCAGGCCAAGCTGGAAGCCGCGCAGACGCTGGAGGATTTGAAAGCGATGCGCATCACCTTCTTTGAAATGGTGAACCGCATTCGCGGCCGGCCAGTGGCACTGGCATTGAAGAAGGAACTCGACGCCATCCTCGGTTCCTGCTCCAAAGAAGCGGCCTGACGCCACACCAGAAGTTGATCCAGGTCATTCCCGGCAATGCCGGGCTTTCCCATACTGGTTGCCAGTTAAAAGGAGAAAGCCATGACCATGAGTGAAAATATCGGCACGGTGGACCGTGCCTTGCGTGTAGCGGTCGGTGTCAGCCTGATTGCGGCCACCTTGCTTGGCCTGGTTGGCCAATGGGCCTGGATCGGTGTGGTACCGCTCCTGACGGGCACGATCAGGTTCTGTCCCTTGTATCGTGCCGTCGGGGTTACTACTAACAGCGATTAAGCCGCCGCGGCCTGGCGGCGCTGCAGCACAAAGATCGGCTGCGCCCACTGGGTGTCCTTCTTCTTCTTGCTCGTGATGAGCGTGAGGTCGGAAGGATCGTAGACGTCGGTGTTGTGGGTCAGCGGCGTCGTCATCAGGTACTGTGCGTCGGTGTTCTTCAGGAACTCGCCGACCAGCTGGATGTTACGGATGTCCAGGTGAGCGAACGGTTCGTCGATGAACACGAAGCCGCCGGAGCCGTCTTCCGACTTCAGCAAGCCAATCAGCAGCACCAGCGACTTCATCACCTGCTGGCCGCCCGACGCTTCGCCGTCGTTCAGGCCGATCGGGCCCTTGCCGTCGAACTTGAAGCGTACCTGCAAGCCGGCTTGCGCCAGCAGCAGGTCGTCGTTCTCCAGCTTGACCGGCTCGACGTGCACGTCGATATTGGCCAGCGCACCCAGCTCCTTGATGTTCTGCGAATAGGTCTTGATCGTGTAACGCAGGCGCTCGATGTAAGCGCCGCGTGCATTGGCGGTCGCTTCGATCGCGCGGTTGTTCTGGTAGCGGCGTTCTTCGGTTTCGGTCTTGCGGTTCGACAGCTGCTCGTTCAGGCGCGCGTACTGGTCGATCACGGTTGCATCCAGTTCCCAGTCGTCGCGCGCCAGCTGGGATTGCAGGCTGGCGATACGCAGGTCGACCTGGTGCGCGTTCTGGTGCTGCTGCACCAGCGCCAGGCGGCGTGCGGGACGGCGCCATGCGCCAGGCAGGTGGCGCCACTGGCGGCGCAGTGCCAGCATGGCACGTGCGTGGTCGGAGCGCTGCTCCATCTGGCGCTTGAAGTTCAGGCGCAGGCCCGCTTCCGCTTCGGACAGCGACATGCGGGCGGACTGCCATGCGGTGTCGGCCTTGGTGCGCGCCACGGTGGCGTTCTTCATCAGGCCTTGCAGCTCACCCAGGCGCGAGCCCACTTCCAGTCGTTCGGCACGCAGCGGCACGGCGGAGCGTGCGGCTTCGTCGAATTCCTCGGTGCGGGCGCTCAGTTCCTTCACCGCATCCACGCCGGCCAGGCGGGCTTTCAGCGCGGAGGTTTCGGAAGCCAGTTTGGAAATCTGCAGGGTGTACTTGTCTTCCTCGGCTTCCAGGTTCGGCAGGTTCTTCTGGATCGCATCCATACGCGAAGTCTTGCCGGCGGAGCCGAAGCGGTAGCGCGAGGCTTCCACGAACAGCGAGCGGCCACCGCGGCGTTCCTTGTGGTAGGCCTCGGGCGTAATCCATTCCTCGATATTGCCAAGCTTGGCGCCCTCTTCCACCGACTCCACGCGGGTGATGCGCGAGAGCTGGTCGATCAGCCATTCCGGCGCCAGGCCGCTGAATTTCACTACCGACAGCAGGCTTTGGTTTTTCGGCTCGTGCGCTTTCACGCAATCGGGCACGATGAAGTGGCGGTAGCGTTCCTTTTCCGCCAGGCGGTAGGCTGCGGAAGCGTCGGAGGAGCGCTCCAGCAGCACCACCGAGGCATAGCCGCCCAGCACGCCCTCGACGGCACCCTGCCATTTCGGATCGGTCACTTCGACGATGTCCGACAGCATGGCGTGCGGGATGCCCGCATCGTTCAGGGCGCGGCGCATGGCGCGCACATTGTCCGGCTCCGGCATCGCGGTCTTGCCCGACAGCGCGTTGATGGTGGCCTTGTCCTGCGCGATGCGGTTGGACACGGCGTCGCGCTGCGAGCGCAGTTTTTGCAGCTCGGCTTCCTTGGCTTCCAGCTGCGCGGCGGCATCGGCCACGTCGGCGCCCGATTCGGCGGCCAGCTTCTGCAGGCGTGACTTCTGCTCCGCCAGCGATTCCAGCGGCTTCAGTTTGCCGTTGATGTGGTTCAGGCGCGACGTCAGCGCGGTCTGCTCCTGCTCCAGCAGGGTTTCCTGCTGCTGCGCATCCTGCAGCGCCTTGGCCTGCTTGGCGACTTCATTGCGCTTGTCGGCCAGCACCTGGTCGGCCTGTGCCAGCGGCTTGCGCGCTTCGCGCAGCTGGCGGCTGACGTTGGCGGCCTTCTCGCGTGCCTCGTGGTATTCCAGCGAAGGCAGCACTTCTTCCTGCAGGTTGCGGCGTTCCTTGTGCAGCGTTTCCCACTGGTGGTAGTTGGCCACGCGCAGGCGCAGGCCTTCCAGGTTGGTCTTGGAACCTTCCAGTTCGGCTTCGAAGCGCTTCAGCTCTTCTTCGGTGTCGCGCTGGTGGCGCTTCGCTTCGTCGTAGGCGTCCAGCACTTCCTTGTCGCCGAACACCTGGAACACCAGGTCCAGCAACTGGCGCGGCGCGTATTCGCACAGCTTGTCGGTCTCGCCCTGCTCCAATGCCAGCACCTTGGACATCGCTTGCGACAGGCCGGCATTGGCCAGGCGCTTGCGGTAGTTCTCCACGCCCAGCCAGTCGTTGGCTTCGGTGACTTCTTCGATGTCCACATTACCGGGGCGCATCAGGTACTGGCGCTTCCAGTCGCCGCCGTTCTTCTGCACCTGGCAGAACAGGGTCACTTCGTCTTCGGAGAAGAAACCGCTGCTGCGGAATGGGCGGTTGGACAGCTGCTTGCCCTGTGGCTTGTTGTCGACCACGGCGCGCAGCCAGGCGGTCTGCTGGCCGCTGTGGCGGGCGTAGTGCTTGTAGGTGCGGCCCATCGAGCAATCGAGGCCGAACAGCGTGCGCAGCGCGTCCAGCAAGGTGGTCTTGCCGGAGCCGTTCTGGCCCGCGATGGTGATGATCTTTGCATCCAGCGGAATGTTCTTGATGCGCTGCCAGTAGTCCCAGTGGACCAGCTCAAGGGATTTGATTTGGAACATCGATTATTCTTCCGTCGGGGTTTCTTCATTGGCCGCTTGCTGCGGCTCGGCGTCGTTGGCTGCAGCCAGCACTTCGCGCGGGATGTGCACGATCTGCGCCGGGGCGCGCTTGAACACGTCGGCCAGGGCGCCGTTGATGATGCGCTCTTTCAGCAGGTCGGTATCCATCAGCAGGTCCAGCAGCGGGCCTTCGACGATGATGTCGCCGCGGCGCTCGATGAAACCGAGCTTGCCGAGGATGCCGAGGTTCATGTCCATGCGCGTTTTCTTGCCAAGCTTGTCGCCGAAGTCGGCCAGCAGCGCCTTGTACGGGATGCCGATCGAAGTATCTTCCGCGCGCGGCACCGGCTTCTCGGTGCCGAACATATCGTTCTGGTCGTCGTCGGCGTGCTGGTGGGTTTCCTGGCGCTCGCGCTTGGGCAGGATGATCAGCGCCCACAGCACCACCAGCAAAGCCACGCCGTCGCGCGCCAGGCCGAAATTATTGTTCTGCCAGGTGTCGCGCGCGCCGAACACCTTCGGCTCGATATTGCGCTGCAGGGCCAGCGTGACGTGGTCGGCGTAGACGTTATCCAGCAGCTTCATGCCGCAGGCGGCCAGGCGCGCATCGACTTCGGCGCGGAACAACTCGTCCGACAGCGCACGCTTGACCATCTTGTCGTCGCGGCGCAGGGTCTGGTGCGCCACCAGGCGCGCGATCAGGATTTGGGTATCGTCACTCATCGGACTTGCCGCTTTCTTCTTTCTTGTCTAATTCGAGGGTCAGCGCGGCCAGGGACATGGCAGCGATCTCCAGGTCCGGCAGCTGCACCATTTCGTCCTGCGGCGAGAAGCGCACCGGCAGGCGCGCCAGGTCGGCAGTGGTGCCCTGCATCGACGCCTCGGCCTCGTCGCCCAGCAGCGGCAGCATCGACGCGCGGTAGGACGCCAGGGCAAAGGATGCCGGCAGCAGCGCTTCGTGCACCTTCACTTCGCGCGGCGATTCCTCGGCCACGGACGGGAAGTTATTCAGCTGCGCGAAGTCGGACAGGCGGGCCAGCCAGTCGTCCAGTTCCTTCTGCATCGCAGGGCTGTCGTTGATCGTGGTCGGCGCATCCTGGCCGGCAGGCAGGCCGTTCAGCCCATTGTTATTGGCACGTTCTGTCATTAATTCTGTCTCGGCGACGTCGATCATCTCGGCAGGCGTGATGAACAGCGGTTTCACCGGTTGGTCGATCGCATCGACTGCCAGCGAGGACAGGTCCTCATGCGCCAGCAGCCAGCGCTTGATATCGGTAGTAGAGAGGCCGGACTGGCCCAGGTGCACGCGCTGGCGCTCGATCTGGTTCAGCGCGCGCGAGAACATGCCCTGCATGTTCAGCAGCTGCGACTGGGCACGGCCGATGGCTTGCGCGGCGCGGTGGGTGGCGCTGTCCGCATTTTCGTCGGTGGTGATGGCACGCAGGATCTCGGAGCCCTTCTCGACCCAGTCGCAGGCCTGGTGCCACTTGGCCTGCGACTCGCGCAGGCGGAATTCGGAACCGGACGCGATGGCGTCGCGAAATTCTTCGGTCAGGTCGACCAGGCGGCCCAGCAAGTGCTGCAGCTGCTCGGTGGTGACGCCGCCCACGGCCTGGGCGCCGGCCACCTGCGACAGCAGGAAGCCCATTTCGGCATCGTCGTCTTCCGGCGCGGCCAGCGCCAGCAGGCTGTCGATCGACGCCAGCACGTTGCGCGCCATCGGCGTCACGCGGTAAACGGATTGCTGCGCATCCCAGGCCAGCAGGCCGTTCGAGCGCAGGCGGTTCAGCACCGTTTCCAGGCTTTCCGGCAGCAGGTAGGCCAGGCGCGTGTTGATATCGGCACGCGAAAATGCCGACGAAGTTGTGTCATTGGCAAGTTCGCGCAAGACGAGCAGGCGCACCAGCACCCCCTCGAAGCCGCCGTGGAACAGCGCGGTAAACACCTGCAGCAGCGGCTGGGCGCGCTTCAGGTGGTAGACCTGCTCGATCTCGTCGGCGGAAATGTGGGGCTGGAAGTGGGCCTGCAGGGCGTCCTGCTGCTCTTGCTCAGTCGGGTTGGTGT
>JBCNOX010000195.1:0-8416 GCA_039593645.1 Pseudoduganella sp. | reverse complement strand
CATGGCGCGATCCAGGCGATCCGCCAGCAGTGCGCGATTGGGCAGTCCTGTCAGGCTGTCGTGGTAAGCCATGTGGTGCACGCGGGCCTCGGCCTGGCGGCGCTCCACGATTTCGGCCTGCAGTTGTGCATTCGCGCCCGCCAGTTCGGCCGTGCGTTCCAGCACCCGCACTTCCAGCTCGTCGCGCGCGCGGCGCACGGTTTCCGCGGCCTCGCGGCGCGAGGTAACGTCGTCGATCAGCCATACCGAGCGGCCCTTGGGATCGGCCATATCGAAGGGGCGTCCCGACAGGCGCGCCCAGAAGCTGCTACCATCCTTGCGCACAAGCTGGTACTCGTAGGAGCTGGCGTGGCCGGCCATGAAGTCTTTTTCCGTCGCCTTGCGTGCCGCATCCCATGCGACCAGGTCGGGATAGAAGGTTTGCACGCTGACGCCGGCCATTTCTCCCGGGCCGTAGCCGAACAGCTCCTCCATCTTGGCATTGCAGCGCAGGTTGCGCCCCTTCTCGCAGACGGAAATGCCCATCACCGCGCTGTCCAGGATCGCCTGGTTTTCCAGCAGCGCGTTGCGCAACGATTCTTCGTCATGTTTTTGCGCGGTGCGGTCTTCGATGATCCAGATCGTGCCCTGGGTCGGGTCCTCAGGGTTGACCACATAGCCGATCAATTGCGCCCAGAAATCGCTGCCGTCCTTGCGGCGCATCAGCGTTTCGGAATGGAAGTGCTTGCCCTGGCTGAGCAGCGGGCCGGCAACCGCGCCGATCCGGTTGTAGGTGTCGTCATCCGGGTAAATCGCGCGGCCCGGCATGCCCAGCGCTTCGTCGCCCTGATAGCCGAACATGTCGGCAAAACCGCGGTTGTAGCGCGTGATCAGGCGGTTCTTGGTAAACAGGATACTGATCGAGGCATTTGTCATGATGGCCTCGACCTCCATCTGGGTCTGGCGCGACAAGGTCACGTCTTCCAGAATCCAGATCGTGCCACCCGCGTTGTGCTCCTGGTCCACGGCCTGGGCGCGCACGCGGCACCAGATGATGGCCCCATCCTTGCGCATCAGCTGGCATTCGCGCAGCTCGAACAACTTGCCTGCGGCCAGTAAAGGCCCGGCCTGCTGCCCGAACGCGGTGTGCTGGTCCACATGTTCAAACAGCATCGAAGCATGGCGGCCGCGCAGTTCTTCCAGCGTATAGCCGAACATCTCGGCCATGCGCGGATTGACCGTCATGATCTGCTGGTTTTTCGTGAACAGGATGCCGACCGAGGCATTATCCAGGATTGCCTTCTGTTCCAGCAGCAGACGGCCCATCGCTTCGGTCGCCACGCGCTGCTCGTTGATGTCCTCCAGGATGAATACCGTGCCTTCGCGGGCATCGCTCGGGTCCAGCGCACGGCCGTTGGAGCGGCACCAGAACAGGCTTCCATCGCGGCGCCGCAATTGCAGTTCCAGCGTCAGCGGCGTGCCTTGCGCCAGTACGGGGAAGTACTCGGTGCGCATGCGCAGCGCCTCTTCCGGCGTCGGGTACAGGATGTCGCTTGGGGCGCCTTCCAGCTCTTGCCGCGAATAGCCGAACATTTCAGCGGCGCGCATATTGCATTCGACTACATAGCCGTTCTTGGCGAGGATGATGCCGACTGCCGCGTTCTCCAGGATGGCCTGCTGTTCCAGCATGGCCTTGCGCAACGCGCGCTGGTCGCGCTGGGCGCTGCTGATATCGTTGAAGATGATAGTGGCGCCGCCATCCAGTCCGCCCGGCAGCGCCTTGACCGTCAGCTGTACAGCGACGTAATTGCCGCTGGCATTGGTCAGCACACTGTCCCATTTGGGAGCGGTACGGGGCGCCATATTCGGCAAGGCTGCGGACACCACCAGCGCGGCATTCAGCTGCGCGTGCGCTTCGGCGCGGACATGGCGGGCAAACATGTCCACCACGTTGCGTCCGCGCGGGTCCGATTGCAGCAAAGCGTCGAACTCGGAGTTGGAAGCGAACACCACGCCATCGGCATCGCAGGCGCATGCCGGCATTCCGACCAATTGCAAGGCATTGGCCACAACTTCAACATTACTCAAAACAGAATTCATGTACGCCGGACTCCGGGGGTATCCAGCCGATCATAGCCTACAAAAGTGGCTACTCAAAGGAAAGGCCGGCCCTGCTGACATTGTTACAACAAAATCATGTGTTTTTGCCGCCACGCAGCGCTTCCCCATTCGATTTCAACCGTGCGTAGTGATTCAGAGCAATTTGGTATCTTTCGCAAATTTGCTTATTTGATAAGTGCGCTGGTGCGTGCTTGTCGCAACCAGATCACCCATAGGAGTAGCCCGAATGTCGTTTGGTCCATTGGATGGCAGGACAGCGCTGGCGTCGTCGCCCTTAGGCGAGGCACCCGGCGCGACGCCATTGCTCGGCAAGCTGGCCGATACCGTAGTACCCAGCGCTCTTGACCTGGCCGCGCAAGGCAGGTTGTCCCCAGCCGCGGCGCAATTGGCGCCAACCGCCGTTGGCGCGGGAAAAGACGCCCTTGGCGGCGGCGCTGCCGCGTCGCCAGCGCCAGCTCCCGCGCTCACGCAGGATGCGACCATGCTGGCCGCTGCAGTGCCCCACGCTGGCGGGAACGATGTTCCTGTGGCCGGCTTCACCACCACCGCTGCCGGGGAAGCCGCTCCTGCCGCCATGCCGGCCGCCGCCCGGCCGTTGCAGATTGAAGAACACCCGCTGGCCGGCCTGGCGATCCAGGACTTCATGTCGCCGACACCGGAATATGCGCCAGCCGTCATGAAGCCCCGGCTGGCAGCGCTGCAGCAGGCTGTCGGCGGCGGCCCCTTTGCCGCATTCCACGAAGGCAGCCGCCTGCTGCGCTTCTATTCACCGCTGGAAGGCGACAAGGCCCTGCTGGTCGAGACGGTTAGCGGCGAAGCCACGCTGTCGTCGCCCTACCGCTACACATTAAGCCTGCTCTCCAAAAGCTCCAGCATCGACCTGCAAGACCTGCTGGGCAAGAACGTCAGCGTCGGCGTGCGCCTGGCCGACGGCAGCGAGCACTTCATCAACGGCTACGTCAACGTGTTCGGCTTCACCCGCTCGGACGGCGGATTCGCCTTCTACCACGCCGAAATCGTCCCGTGGCTGGCCTTCCTGCAGCGCCGCACCAACTCCCGGATCTTCCAGGACGCAAGCGTGGTGGACGTGCTGACGCAGATCTTCACCTCCGATTACGGCAGCCTGGCGGCCTACGAATTCAGGACGGCCAAATCCTACCTGCCGGAAAACTACATCGTCCAGTACGACGAAACCGACCATCATTTCATCAGCCGCCTGATGGAGAAGTACGGCCTGTTCTACTACTTCGAACACAGCGAAGAAGGCCACGTCATGGTAATCAGCGACGATTCGCGCGACAGCACCTTCTGCCCGCCCCAGTCGGCGCACGCCGATATCGAATTCAATGGCGGCAACCGCTGGCGCGACCGCGACGCGGTCACCGCCTTCACTGCGCGGCGCGTGCTGCAACCCACCAAGGTCGCACTCAACACCTTCGACTTCAAGTCCCCCAACACGGTGCAATACGTGGAGCTGCCGACCGCCGCGCGCCAGGGCGACGTGCCGACGCTTGAAGTCTATGACGGCAATCCGGCGTTCTCGTACAAGGACCGCGACAGCGGCGAACGCGAGGCGCAACTTCGCATGGAAGCCATGGAATGGCAGGCCAAGCTGTTTGCCGGCGAATCCGATTGCCGCGGCCTGGCGCCAGGCCATACCTTCAAGCTGCACGGCCACCACTGGTTCGACATCACCGACGAAAAGGACAATGATTTCCTGGTCATCGGCGTACAGATCGAATGCCGCAACAACTTCTTTGCCAGCGACCAGGACGACGTCTATCGCAACAGCTTTACCGCGATCCGCCGCAAGATTCCCTATCGCCCGGTGCGCGAACACCGTTTGCCGCGCATGCCCGGCCCGCAAACCGCCACCGTGGTCGGCCCCAAAGGACAGGAGATCCATACCGACCAATATGGCCGCATCAAGGTGCAGTTCCACTGGGACCGCTACGGCCGCCGCGACGAAGCCAGCTCGTGCTGGATCCGCGTTTCGCAACCATGGGCCGGCAAGGGCTGGGGCACGGTGTCCATTCCGCGTATCGGGCAGGAAGTACTGATCGACTACCTGGAAGGCGATCCTGACCGCCCGGTGTGCACCGGCCGCCTGTTCAACGCCGACCAGCCGGCCCCTTACGCCCTGCCCGACGGCGCCCATATGATGGGCTTCAAGAGCCGCTCGACCCCGGGCGGCGGCGGCTACAGCGAGATGGTGATCCACGACTCCAAGGGCGCGGAGCTGATCAACATCCACGCGCAGAAGGACATGGTCACCACCGTGCAGAATGCCCATGCGACCACGGTCAATGGACCGCACCAGACCAACACGGTCAGCCAGGGCTACCAGCGCAATACGGTCAAGCAGCAGATCGAGATGGTGTCCGAGACCGCCTTCATCGATCTGAAAGCCAAGCAGCATATCGCGCTGACGGCGGAAACGGACCATATCGCGCTCACCGCAAAGAAACAGGTCGAAGTAGTGGCGCAGACGGAGCACATCTCCGCCACGGCCAACAAGCACATTGAGTTGAAGGCGGAAACCGAACATATCGGCGCCACCGCGAAAAAGCACGTCATGCTCAAGGCCGAAACCGAGCACGTGGAGGTCGGCGCCAGCAAGTTCGTCGACATCAAGTCCGACACCCAGCACATCCACCTGACCGCGAAAACCGACATCACGCTGCAGGTCGGCGACAGCAAGATCGAACTGCGCGCCGACGGCACCATCATCATCCAGGGCAAGTATGTCGACATAGTCGGCAGCGACCGTATCGACCTGAACAAGTAGGAAGCGACAACGATGCAATACCACACCAATAGCGCCACCTTCGAGCTGCCAGCACCGCTCAAAGACAAATCGATGCATATGTTTGTGATGCGCGACGACGGCCCCAGCGAATTCAGCGTGGTCATCACCCACGCCGACGTGCCGCCGGAGGAAAGCCTGGCCGACTTCGGCGACCGCCTGCACAAGGAACTTGGCCGTGCACTGCCGCGCTTCCAGCTCCGCGGCCTGAAGGAGTGTCAGGTCGGCGGCTCGCCTGCGATCGAGCTGGCCTACAGCTGGCGCAAGGAAGGCAACTTCATGCACCAGCGCCAGGCCATCGTTTTCGTTGAGGGACCCGAGCCAGGAACCCGGCAGGCTATGATGGTTGCAGCCACCTGCCTGGAGGCCTTCAGCGAGGAGTGGAATGCGGCTTTCGATGGCCTGCTGGCCAGCATGACGCTGCGCAAGCCCCTGAGCGTCGCCGCAGCGGCTCCCAAACGCAAGGTGGTGGCCGCCACGCAGCCCTATACCTTTGCGCTCTCCGCCCGCCGGCGCAGCCTGCACGTCTTCGCCAACCAGGCCGAAGCCTGCCGCAGGACGGACCCGCGCGAAGTGGAGCTGGAAACCTGGGCATTCTTCGATGCCGCCGGCAACCGGCTGCAGCCGCACTTCACGGCGCCGAATTCCTACGATCCGGGCTTGCGTAACACCGGCATGTACCAGCTTGCCGCCCACCCCGATCCTGAAGCCACAACCCTGCTCGACGATCTGCACCTGGCGGCGATCTACGACCCTCCGCTGGATATCCCCGGGCTTCCGCATCTTGACGCGGTGCGCAGCTTCCTCGAGCAGCAGGCAGGGTAGCCATGGCGCAAGCAGCAGCAAGGCTGAATGACCCGATCGGTCATAGCCCGACCATGAGCTGGCTGCTGGCCGGCGTCATCGCGGCAGCGGCTATCGCAGTGACGGCAGTGGCCGTTGTCGGCACCGGTGGGCTGGCCGCAGCCGCCATCATCGGCGGTGCAGCGGCAGCCGGCGGCGGCATCGGCGAGGTCCTGAGCACCATGAGTTGGGCGCCCAAAGAGGAAGTCGGCAAGATCAATGCCACCGGCTCGCCCAATGTGTTCACCAATGGCTTGCGCGCCATTCGCGCCCATCTCGACACGGCCAAATGTGACAAGCATACGGACACGGAGAAGGTGGCCACCGGCAGCGGCAAGGTGTTCATCAACGGCATGCCGGCGGCAAGGGTGGACGACAAGACCACCTGCAGCGCCACCATCACCAAGGGCTCCCCCAATGTCAATATCGGTGGCGAGACGGTGCAGACCGACGAGATCCACGCGGAAGACCTGGTGCCGACGTGGGTCCACGTGGCTTTGTTCGTAGTTGGTGCCGGTGCCGCAGTCGTCCTTGCTGGCCCGGTCGTCGCAATCGGCGGCCTGGTGGGCGGTATTGCGGGCGGCTTCGGCGGCAGTATGCTCGGTGGGAAATTATTCGGCGAGGGTTCCGATGGCCAAAAGTGGTCAATGTTGGCCGGCAGCTTCCTGGGGGGGATGCTTGGCGGGAAATATGCCGCGAACTGGAAAGCCGCGGGAAACCAGCCAGTAAGCGCCATGGCTGCCGAAGGGCTTGAAGCACCTAAACCGCCGCCAGTTCCAGGTGACCCGGACTTCATCGGACCGCTTTCGAAGATCGATTCCAAAATCCTGTTTGGAGAGTCGAAGCCCGGTACCAACAATATCATCGGCGGCCACTCCCCGGATGTCCTGAAGTCACCGAACTACACGATGAGTCATGATAAAACCGTCATCAACCCGGATGGCACCATCTCGGTCAAAGACTTTAAAATGATGATCGTGCGTAAAGATGGAACATGGGGCTGGTCCAAGGGTAAATCTCCGAACACCCACACTATCGCGCCGAAAAGTTGGAGCAATGCGGACATTTTGCGGGCGGGAGAGATCACCTCCCAAGCGCCCGGCAGGGTGCTCGGCGAATCGAACGGAGTAAAACGGGTATTACATACCGAAACAATCAACGGCGTTGAGTGGCAGGTAATCACAGAAAACGGTGTCATCACTTCGTCGTTCCCTACGGGCGGCAATGGACTATGATTCAAAACGAAGAAGGATTAAAAATGAATGATCATGCCCTGAGCGAATTCGAAAGACTGCTCGGCAATGAAACCTCTCCATGGTTTGAATACAATCTGGAGATGGCTAGCGAATCCTTGAACGATTTCACCGACGAGGATTGGCACGATTTGCAGTCTAAGGTTCTCTCATTTTCCGCATGTGTTCAGGAGCGCTGCGCTGAAGCGGTTGGCGACTTTGCTGGAAATGACAGTGTCGATGTTCTGACGACGCTTCTTGAATCCTCCCCCTATCTCGACGTTGCGGCGATCTCTGCCAGCCAACTGGACGACATGGAGATTAAACTGCCGGTTTCCCTTCAGGGGAGGCTGCAGCAAATACTTGATCTGTTGAACGCTCAAGGCAGCACACGGGCCGAAGACGTACAGCGATTAATCGCGCGCATGAAGTGACAGTCGACCTGGCAGCGCGCAGCGTCCAGCCAGTGACGTACTGATTCCGATCCAACACCTATGCTGAGCAAATATGATGCAATGCTAAGTAGGACAAGGCAATGCGATGACTATTGGTATGACGTCGCGATGTCCGATGCCGTTGACTTCCTGCAGCACTTTTCCGAAGAGGATTGGGCTGGGATGAAAAAGCTGTTGAACGAACGCCCCACGCTTTGGCAGATATCGTGTGCCGAAACGCTCAGCGAGTCCACAGACAAGGAGCGGAGGCTTGATTTGTTGACGATGCTTATGATGGTAGGAAATGACGACGTGATGGTTGCTGCACTGGACTCCATCAACGCATTGGCCTCTTATGGGCTGGACATTACTGGCAAGTCTGAGCAACTCCGTAGCGCGATAGCAAAAGCGAGGGCCAATTCTGGCGCAGCGGTGTCACGCATGTTGACAGCGCTTGAAGAAAAATTGCCGCCAGCTTGATTCACTAACGCGGATGACCTGTGCCGACCTAGGTTCAATGTGGCCATGTGAGTGGTCTGCGCGCGCCTCGGCTTCGTCTACTGCGCTGAAAGAACCGCCCGGCCGGCTCGCCGGGCGCGTAGGCTTATTCGACTGGCACCCTCACCCAGCCTTCCATCAGGACCCGCGCGCTGCGGCTCATGATGGCTTTCTTCACGGTCCACTCGCCATTCTCCTGCGTAGCCTGTGCGCCAACACGCAGCGTGCCGGAAGGATGGCCGAAGCGCACTGATTCACGTTCGCCGCCGCCGGCAGCCAGGTTGACCAGCGTACCGGGAATGGCGGCCGCCGTGCCGATTGCCACGGCGGCAGTCCCCATCATGGCGTGGTGCAGCTTGCCCATCGAGAGCGCGCGTACCAGCAGGTCGATGTCGCCTGCCTGCACCTGCTTGCCGCTGGACGCGGTATAGCTGGCTGGTGGTGCAACGAAGGCCACCTTTGGCGTGTGCTGGCGGGTGGCAGCTTCCGACACGTCCTTGATC
>JBCNOX010000194.1:0-8441 GCA_039593645.1 Pseudoduganella sp. | reverse complement strand
TGCATGATGTACTCCACCAGCTTGCGCGCATAGCCGCGCCCCGTGAAATCGGGATGCGTGCAAACCGCGCTCACTTCGCGCATATGGCCAAGGTCCATGCGCTCCCCGCTTAACGCCACCAGCCGGCCGCCATCGTCATGGATGCCGGCATACTTGCCCATCTCGCCTGTGCGAGGACGGAAGTAGCCCGGGAAAGCGATATTGGTCAGCTCCACCATCGCCGGATCGTCGCCCGCCAGCACGCGGATTGCCTCGACTTGCGGCACCGCGACCGGTCCGCCTTCGTACACCATTTGCAGCACGCCGGACAGCGGCTGCAGCGACCAGCCTGGCGGCAGCTCGGGCATGGCGCCGAGGAAGTAGTAGCCCTCGCCCACGCCTTCCAGGTCCGATGCGGACAAGGCCACGCCGGCTTCGGCGACCGCCATGAAAGGCGCCACTTCGGCCGGATAGCGGCGGGCCGCGCCTGTCGGAATGTTAAAATATTGCTGTGCGCTGTTCAGCGCTGCCCAGATCGGGTTTTCCAATTCCTGCATGTGAGTTCCAATGTCCAGTTTCCCAGCCTGTCCAAAATGCCAGTCCGAGTATACCTATGAAGACGGAGATAACTATGTTTGCCCTGAATGCGCCCACGAGTGGCCAAAACAGGCCGCCGAAGCAGCCGGCGAATCGGCGCGCGTCTACAAGGACGCCGCCGGCAATATCCTGCAAGATGGCGACACCGTCACCGTGATCAAGGACCTGAAGCCAAAAGGCTCCGGCGGCGTGATCAAGCAAGGCACCAAAGTAAAGAACATCCGCCTGGTCGACAGCGACCACGATATCGACTGCAAGATCGACGGCTTTGGCGCCATGAGCCTCAAATCGGAGTTCGTCCGCAAGGTGTGACAATTTGCGAATATTAATTCGCAATATTCCCGTATAGTCTCCGGAATTATTTCCACCCACTGGAGACTGCCTATGAAGCCTGCTTCGCTTGCCCTGGCCATCGCACTGGCCCTGCCCTTCGCCACCACCCACGCCGCCGGTCCAATGGGTGAACGAAAAACAGAATCCAGCAGCATGGCCGGCATCAACGCAGCAGGCGAATGGGTTGGCGAGATCAAAGACGAAGACGGCAAGCGCCGCGCAATCCTGATGTCGCAAGGCCGCCGCATCGAAATCGGCACCCTCGGCGGCAGCGACAGCACCGCCAACGCCATCAACAACCAAGGTGTCGTCACCGGCGGCGCCCTGACTGCCAACAACGCCTGGCACGCCTACCGCTACGACGAATCCCTCGGCATGCGCGATCTTGGCACGCTAGGCGGCAGCAGCAGCGTGGGCACCGCGCTGAATGAAGCGGGCCATATCGTCGGCTACGCCGATACCGCAGACGGCAACTACCACGCCTTCGTCGACACCGGCATCGCCATGCTGGACCTGGGCACTTTCGGCGGCAAGAACAGCTACGCCACCGGCATCAATGCCAATGGCTACGTGGTCGGCGCCGCGCAGCTGCCGAACGGCTACCGCCGCGCCTTCCTGTACAAGCCAGGCAGCGGCATGATCGAACTGCCGACGCTCGGCGGCCGCGTCAGCGTGGCGACCGGCGTCAACGACCACGGCGTGGTGGTTGGCGCCTCCGAAATGGCGGACCGCAGCTGGCACGCCTTCATGTACGAAAACGGGCGCATGATCGACCTGGGCGCGATGATTGCCCAAGGTTCCAGCTTCGCCAACGGCATCAACAACCACGGCGACATCGTTGGCACTGTGCGCGTGAAAGACCACGACGCACCGCACACCTTCATTTACAAGAACGGCCGGATGCAGGTGCGCTCCGGCTACGAAAGCCTGTACCTGACGCGCGACATCACCGAAGACGGCAAGGTGATCGGCTCGTCCTACACCGGCCACGTGCTGAAATCGAACGCCGTCGATTCGGCCAGGCCGGATCATGGCCTGAAGCCGGTGGACTGGCTCACTCTGGCCTTCCTGGGCCTGATTGCCGCCGTCGCGGGATTCAAGGTGCGCGACCGCATCCGCAAGGGTTTCGACTTCGGCATGAAAATGCTGTCGCTCGCCTGACGCGCCGCCCCTTATTCAGCAAGCAGGCGGGATCGCTTAGAATTGCTGAATTGTAATCAGTTACTGAATAATGAAGCTTTCCAAACCTCTGTTGATTAGTGCTGCCGCCCTCGCGGTGGCGGTGGCTGCGGGTGGCGCCGCATACATGAAGTCCGGCGCCAGGCCGCAAGGCACGCCGGCCGCAGCTTCCGCGGAAGCTGCAGTAAAAGTAGTGGATGCACACGCGCCGCTGCAGGCCGAACTGCAAAACATCCTCGCCAACTACCGTAAGATCATCGTCCTGCTGGCCGACGAACAGTCGCTGTCCGAGCTTGACCGCAAAGCCGCCGGCCAGGTCGGCCAAGTGCTGTTCCATGAGAATGTCGAACGCCTCGGCAAGGCCAGGCAGCTGCTGGCGAAGCTGCAGGAAGTACCGGCGGCCCAGCGCGAAACCGCCTACGACGTTCTGCTCACGTATATCGAATCGGCGTCCGACCTGTTCGACGCCGACCGCCTGGCCTTCCGCGAAGTGCTGGTCGAAATGCGTCAGCAAGCCGCCGCCAACCAGACCCTCCCCGGCATCAAGCTGCACAAGCGCATCAGCGAAGACCTGACCGCGCTGGAAGATATCGAACGTCAGTACGACAAGGAACTGAGCGGTATCTTCGCCCGCTTCGACCAGCGCGCCATCGTGCCGAAACGCGAACGCTGGGAAGACTATGTCGCGCACCTGAAAAAGCTGTTCAGCCGCGACCAGATCATGAAGGACTACGGCATCATCGTGCCGTACCCGTCCAAGCCAAATCCCGACGATGCGGCAGCCGAAATCTTCGGCAAGTCGCTGCCGCCGAAAACCGTGGTACTGACCTTCGACGACGGTCCGCACGCCACCTATACCGACGAAGTGGCCGCCATCCTCAAACAGTACGGCGTGCCGGGCGTGTTCTTCCAGGTCGGAAAGAACCTGGGTGCAGTCGACGCGCACGGCAAGCAGGCGCTGGGCAAGCAGGCCGCCGCCAGCCGCCGCCTGCTGGAAGGCGGCAACGTGCTGGCCAACCACAGCTACAGCCATGCCCTGCTCTCGAAAGAGAAAGGCGACCAGCTGTATGGCGAGATCGCCCAGGCCGACCAGTTGCTGAAGGCCGTCGACACCCGCCGTTCCGCGCTGTTCCGCTTCCCTTACGGCGCGCACAACGCCGAAGGCCTGGAAGTGCTGAACAAACTGGGCCTGCGTTCGGTGATGTGGAATATCGACTCGCTCGACTGGGCCGACCCGGTGCCAAGCTCGATCGCCAGCCGCGTCCTCGGCACGCTGGAAAAGGAAAAGCGCGGCATCATCCTGTTCCACGACATCCACGAACGTACCATCAAGACGCTGCCACTCGTGCTGGACAAGCTGGTGGCCGAAGGCTACAGCTTCGCCACCTGGGACGGCAATGACTTCACCGTTGCCAAGGCCGGCAAGCCGGAACCGGACCGGGTAGCCATCAGCACCGGCTACTCCAACAGCTACGCCGTGGTGATCGGCATCAACGACTACCAGAAATGGCCGAAGCTGCAGTACGCGGTACAGGATGCCAAAGCGATCCGCGACACGCTCGTCAGCCGTTTCGGCTTCGACAGCAACCGCGTGTTCACTCTGACCAACGGCGAAGCGACGCGCAACAACATCCTCGCCCTCTTCCACGACAAGCTGGCCGAGGCCAAGCTGAAGAAGGACGACCGCATCTTCGTCTTCTTCGCCGGCCATGGCGCAACCCGCCAGCTTAGTTCCGGCCGCAGCCTGGGCTACATCGTCCCGGCCGATTCCGACCCGCAGCAAGTGAGCGTGGACGCGATCCCGATGACGGACCTGCAGAACATCGCCGAAAGCCTGAATGCCAAGCACCTGCTGTTCGTCATGGACGCGTGCTACAGCGGCCTTGGCCTGACGCGCGGCGGCGGCACCACGGCCTTCCTGCGCGAAAACGCGCGCCGCATCGGCCGCCAGATGCTGACCGCCGGCGGCGCCGACCAGATGGTGGCGGACGGCGGCCCTAACGGCCACTCCGTCTTCACCTGGACCCTGCTGCAAGCGCTGGGCGGCAAGGCCGACCTGAATGGCGACGGCATGATCACCGCCACCGAGCTTGCCGCTTACGTGGCGCCCGCGGTGTCCAGCGTATCGCAGCAAACGCCGGCCTTCGGCAGCCTGCCCGGCTCAGAAGGCGGCGAATTCGTGTTCCAGTTGCCGGCCGAAGCCGAATTCCTGAGCGAAGGCAGCAGCCAGTTGTCGCCCGACGCCATCGCGCTGAACAACAAGCTCGATACCGGCCGCCGCCAGCAGGCCGAAGGCAACAGCGTGGTCGTGAAGAACCTGCAGGGCGAAGAGCAGAAGATTGCCGCGCCAAAGCCGGTCGATGCATCGAGCCGGCAACTGGCCCAGCGCGCCAATGACCGCGGCTTGCAGCTGTACAAGGAGAAGCAGTACGTGCAGGCGGAAGCAGCCTTCACCGAAGCGCTGAAATACCGCCCCGACTTCGGCCTGGCCGCCAACAACCTGGGCTTCGTCTACTTCAAGCAGGACAAGTTCGCCGAGGCCGCGCGCTGGTTCGAAAACACGATCCAGATCGACGCCTCACGCGCTATCGCCTACCTGAACCTGGGCGACGCACGCCAGCGGCAAGGCGACCAGGAAAAGGCCAAAAAGGCTTACGCCAGCTTCATCGAGCTGGCGCCGAACCACCCGAGCGCCGGTTACGCGCGCGAACAGTTGAAGAAACTGGGGTAACTTTGAGGATCGGCCGCATGAGGTAGCGGCCTGCTGAAAACCTGCTGAAATGTATCGGCGACTTGGACGGAACTTCATCCAGACGGCGCTGACAGGCGCCGGCATCCCTGCGACATACTGAAGCAAAAACAGGAGGCCGAGGCCTCCTGACGGAATTGCTCTGCTTATTGAATCTTGATCTTGTGTATAGCAATCGGATTGGTGGCGGAAGCGTAAATGTAGCCGTCTGCCACCAGAATGTCGCTGATATAACCGATCGCATTGAACTTGTATGTCCCTGGAGCCGTGCCGAAATTCACCGCACCTCGCGATACCAGCACATCGGACACATTGGCAGGGCTGACACGCACAATGCTTGGCACACCGGTCGAGGTGGTCGCTACGAAGTAAAGATTGCCCTGCTTGTCGGCGGTCATTTTCGAGAAATTGGGAGAGACAACGGTCGTCGTCACCACGCCGGCAGGGGTGATCTTCCTGACCGCGCTTCTGTCGCCCGCCTGTGCGCTCACGTACAGGTTACCGTTCGCGTCCAATGCCATCGTCTGAACAAAGCCATTGAATTCGAACGATGCGGCGCTACCCGTGCCATCGCTTCGTCCATCAACACCGGAACCGGCAAGAATCGCCACCGATCCCGTATTCGAGATCTTCGTGATGACTTTATTGGTACGATCAGCTACGTACACGTTGTCGCTCGCATCTGCGGCCATGCCTGCCACATCACCGAGAGCCGCCAATTCATCAACCATGTACACATCCGCAGTGGCAGTTGGCGTCAGGCGAAGCACTTTCGACTGGGTATTCGACAGCATGATTGCCACGTAAATCAGACCCGACGGACCAACCACCACTCTCCGAACTGTTAAGTTCTCGATCGGCACGCCGCTCGCGTGATCCAGCAAGACTGGACGATGCATGACGCCCGCCGTGTCGATGTGCATCAATTCGGAGGCGATGATGACCATCGCAGAGCCATCGCTGCCCAGCGAGAAAGTTTCGTAACCCCAGCTTGCATCCCTGTTTCCGATATAGGTCGAGTAGGTAGTTGTCGTCAACGGGCCATTGCATCGCAAAATGACATCGTTGACGTTGCTGTTGATTGCTGCAGAACTCCTGTCAAGAGTGCAGGCATAACCCTTCGGCTGCTCCTTGACCTTGACGCTGTAGGTTGTTCCCGCCGCGAGATAGGCTTTGCCATCGGCGAACTTGAAACTGGTGTCTCCGGCGGCCAGCGCTACCGTGCTGCCTTTCCCATCTTCCAGCACGATTCCTTCCGGCACAGGGGCCACGCTGGAACCCGTCAAAGAATAGGTTACCGCTGGCTGGGCGGGCGCCGGCGAAGACGAACCGCCGCCACCGCCACCGCAAGCCGCCAGGCCCAGTACCGCCAGGCTGACGGCCAAGCGCTTGGCAAAGCAATTCTTATGCACAACTGTCGAAGGATAATCCATTGGCGTGAAAAGTGAGGTGAGTAAATGAGCAATACTAGCAGACCAATATCATTGTCGAAATGAAAACATCGCAAATGTAAGAGGGTGGAAGCTTTTTGTAGCCCTTTGGCAACATAACCCGACATTGGGGCAACAAAAAAGGAGGCCTAGGCCTCCCTTTTCTTTGCTGGCGAGAGATTACTTCTCGGTCAGGAACGTCTTCAGCTTGTCCGAGCGCGAAGGCTGGCGCAGCTTGCTCATTGCCTTGGCTTCGATCTGGCGGATACGTTCGCGGGTCACGTCGAACTGCTTGCCCACTTCTTCCAGCGTGTGGTCGTTGGACATCTCGACGCCGTAGCGCATGCGCAGCACCTTGGCTTCGCGCGGGGTGAGGGAATCCAGCACTTCCTTGATCACATTGCGCATCGAAGCATGCAGCGCGGCGTCCAGCGGCGCCAGCGTGGTGTTGTCTTCGATGAAGTCGCCCAGCTGGGAGTCGCCGTCCTCGCCCATCGGGGTTTCCATGGAAATCGGCTCCTTGGCGATCTTCATGATCTCGCGCACCTTGGACTCCGGCATTTCCATCTTCTGCGCCAGGGTTGCCATATCCGGCTCGGAACCGGTTTCCTGCATGATCTGGCGCGAGATGCGGTTCATCTTGTTGATGGTCTCGATCATGTGGACCGGCACGCGGATGGTACGGGCCATGTCCGCGATCGAACGCGTGATCGCCTGGCGGATCCACCAGGTGGCGTAGGTCGAGAACTTGTAGCCGCGACGGTACTCGAACTTGTCGACCGCCTTCAGCAGGCCGATGTTGCCTTCCTGGATCAGGTCCAGGAACTGCAGGCCGCGGTTGATGTACTTCTTCGCGATCGAGATCACCAGGCGCAGGTTGGCCACGGTCATTTCGCGCTTCGCGGTACGCGCACGCTTTTCGCCGGCAGCCATCTGCTTGTTGATCTTGCGCAGGTCGGCCAGCGGCAGCGCCACGCGCTCCTGCAGGTCGATCATCTTGTTCTGCAGTTCCTTGATGGCAGGGACGTTACGGCCCAGCACCGCGCTGTACGGATAGCCGGCAGCCACTTCACCGTCCACCCAGTCCAGATTGGTTTCATTGCCCGGGAAGACCTTGATGAAATGCGCGCGCGGCATGCCGCAGCGGTTCACGCACAGCTCCAGCACGGCGCGTTCGATCGAACGCACCTGCTCCATCTGGCCGCGCAGGGTGTCGCACAGCTTTTCCACCACTTTGGCGGTAAAGCGGATGCCCAGCAGCTCGTTGGAGATGATGTCCTGCGCCTTCACGTAGGCGGCGTTGCCGTAGGCGGCTTTGCGCATCTTGTCGTACTGGGTCGAGATCAGGGCGAACTTGGCCAGCGCGTCTTCTTTCAGCTGCGCCAGCTGCTCCGTCGAATAGCCGGCGGCGCCGCCGTTGACGTCGCCGTCCTCTTCCTCGTCGTCCAGCTCTTCTTCCTCGTCATCATCGTCAGCAGCAGCGACCACCTTGGCAGGCGCCGGCGCCGGCGCGTCTTCGTTCAGGTCCACGAATCCGTCCACCACGTCGTCGACCTTCATCTCGTCCTTGGCGATCTTCTCCGCCAGCAGCAGGATCTCGTCGATGGTGGTCGGGCAGGCGGAAATGGCCTGGATCATGTCGCGCAGGCCGCCTTCGATACGCTTGGCGATCTCGATCTCGCCTTCGCGGGTCAGCAGCGCCACAGCGCCCATTTCACGCATGTACATGCGGACCGGGTCGGTGGTACGGCCAAAGTCGGAATCGACGGTCGACAGCGCAGTGGCGGCTGCGGCTTCCACTTCGTCGTCGCTGGCGGCGGTCGGCACGTTGTCGGACAGCAGCAGCGCTTCCGCATCCGGCGCGCGCTCGTACACGGCGATACCCATGTCGTTGAAGGTTGCGATGATGCCTTCGATCGCTTCCGGATCGACGATGTTTTCCGGCAGGTGGTCGTTGATTTCGGCGTAGGTCAGGTAACCGCGGTCCTTGCCCAGGTTGATCAGGTTCTTGAACTGGGTGCGGCGCTTTTCCAGCTCCTCCGCATTGGCGCCGTCGGTCATGCCGAAAGCATCCATGCCCTTGGCCTTGCGCTCGCGCGCCTTGGACGCGGCCTTCAGTTCGGCGCGTTCCACGGCGTTCAGTGCCGCCACTTCATCGTTTTCCGGAGTGAATT
>JBCNOX010000193.1:0-8487 GCA_039593645.1 Pseudoduganella sp. | reverse complement strand
TTCGTTCCCGACCTGACCAGGTTAACCGTGCCACAATGCGCAGGGGCCCGCCCGGGCGCAATTATAGGCTATAAACCTAGCTGCTGCCAAATATCATCCACTCGGGCTTTCACCTCGGGCGTCATGGTGATCGTCGTCCCCCATTCACGGCTGGTTTCACCCGGCCATTTATTGGTGGCGTCGATGCCCATCTTGCTGCCCAGGCCACTGACCGGCGAAGCAAAATCGAGGTAATCGATTGGCGTATTGTCGACCAGCGTGGTGTCGCGAGTCGGGTCGACGCGGGTTGTTATCGCCCAGATCACTTCCTTCCAGTCGCGGATATTCACGTCCTCGTCCACCACGATAATGAACTTGGTATACATGAACTGGCGCAGGAAGCTCCACACGCCAAACATCACGCGCTTGGCGTGGCCCGCGTACTGCTTGCGGATCTGCACCACGGCCATGCGGTAGCTGCAGCCTTCCGGCGGCAGGTAAAAGTCCGTGATCTCGCTGAACTGCTTCTGCAGCAGCGGCACGAAGACTTCATTCAGCGCGACGCCCAGCACGGCCGGCTCATCCGGCGGCTTGCCGGTATAGGTGGAGTGATAGATCGGATCGCGCCGCATGGTGATGCGGTCGATGGTGAAGACCGGGAACCAGTCCTGCTCATTGTAATAGCCGGTGTGGTCACCATACGGGCCTTCCAGGCCATGCTCGTAGCCGGACGGATGGTTTTCGTCGGGGTAAATATGCCCTTCCAGCACGATCTCCGCCGATGCCGGCACGCGCAATTCGCTGCCGATGGCTTTCACGAGCTCAGTGCGGCTGCCGCGCAGCAGGCCTGCAAATTGATATTCCGACAGGCTGTCCGGCACCGGCGTCACGGCGCCGAGAATGGTTGCCGGGTCGGCACCGAGCGCCACGCAGACCGGATAAGGCTGGCCGGGATTCCTGATGCAATGCTCACGGAAGTCCAGCGCACCGCCGCGATGTGCCAGCCAGCGCATGATGACTTTATTACGGCCCAGTACCTGCTGGCGGTAGATACCCAGGTTCTGCCGCTTCTTGTTAGGGCCCTTGGTAATGACAAGGCCCCATGTAATGAGGGGCGCCACGTCACCGGGCCAGCAATGCTGGATCGGCAGGCGGCCCAGATCCACGTCATTCCCTTCCCACACGATCTCCTGGCATGGCGCGCCGCGCATCTCCTTCGGCGACATGTCCCACACTGCTTTTACCAGCGAGCCAAGGCCCATCAGGTCCTTGAAACCCTTGGGCGGCTCCGGCTCTTTCAACTGCGCCAGCACATGGCCGATCTTGCGCAGTTCACCGACATCGTCGGCGCCCATACCCAGCGCCACGCGGCGCGGCGTGCCGAACAGGTTGCCCAGCACCGGCATGTCGAAACCAGCCGGCTTTTCGAACAAAATGGCGGGCCCGCCGGCGCGCAGGGTGCGGTCGCAGACCTCCGTCATCTCGAGGTGTGGTGAAACAGGCAAGCTTGTGCGCTTAAGTTCGCCCATTGCTTGCAGCTGGGAAATAAAATCTCGGAGATCGCGATATTTCATACTTTTTTACGATTTTTTTGCTCCGGACGAGTCGTCTGAGCACTTTTAGTCAAGCCGTTGATTTTATTGGTTTTTGTCAATGTGTTCACGAGAAAATCATACTCAAAAGTAATAAGGAACGGAAGTGTTAGTATTGACGGCGTATAATACCCCTCCTACAATTTGACCTACCTGATGAGGACATGGCCTTTATGCCAACTAAGTTGTCACTCATTACATTCACGGAGTATCCGGGCTCCACAGACATTTTAAGGAGTGTTTTTCACGAGGCGTCTGCCTCCCTCCCGGAAAAAGTTGTGTTGCAACTGGCCCATAGACCCGCCAGCTTTAGCAAACAATGATGGCGTCCAGTCCCGTGCGACCTGTGCGGCGGTGGACGAAGATAACACTGATGTAACGACTATGGCACGTCGAATTGACCGCGTTTTAACGCGGCGGGGACGCGTTTTGACTCTTACATTTCAGGGGAGTTCTGATGAACAATCGATTCAATGGGTTGCTTGATAGCGCCCGCCTGTGGGCTCGCCAGCCCGCCGCGTGGATCCCCACGCAGAGCATTTCGGCACGCGGTCTGCTGACCGCCGCTCAGTCCTTGCTGAGTCTCCTTGGTATCGCAGCATTGGTGATGGCTTGCGCCATGGTTGCCCGCCCTGAACTGGCCACCGACCTGGCCCACGCCCTGAGCGGCAAGCCGCCAGCGCCGCAACAAATAGTGGTTGCGCCGCCACTGTCCGAACTGATGGAAGCGCCAGCGGTGCGTCCGGCAGGCCTGGTCATCGCGGCCGCACAGACCCAGCCTGCCGAAGAGGATGCCGACCTGGTCGGCTCGAAGAAGCAGCAGGATGCCGTCACCAACTGGCTGTCCAAGCGTTACCGCGTGGCTGGCGATGCGACCAATATGCTGGTTTCCACCGCCTACCTGACCGCTCGTGAAATCAAGCTGGATCCGCTGCTGATCCTGGCCGTGATGGCGATCGAATCCGGCCTGAACCCGTTCGCGGAAAGCCCGATGGGCGCCCAGGGCCTGATGCAGGTGATGTCCAAAGTCCACACCGACAAGTTCCAGGAAATGGGCGGCGTGCAGGCTGCGTTGAACCCAGTGGCCAACATCCGCGTCGGCGCCATGATCCTGAAGGATTATGTGGCCAAGGGCGGCTCCGTTGAAGCCGGCCTGAAATACTATGTCGGCGCTGCCGCTTTTGAAACCGACGACGGCTATGGCTCGCGCGTGATGGCGGAATACTCCCGCCTGAAGCAAGTCTCGGCCGGCAAGAAGGTGCCATACATTACCCCGCCGCAGCAGGTTGCTGCCGCCCCTGCCCCGGTCAAGGCGAAAGAAGCCCCTACCACCGTGGCCCAGGCCGACAAGCCGATCAGCGCAGACCAGCTGGCTGGGCTGTAATCGCCGCCCTCGAGCGCACAAAGCCACCTTCGGGTGGCTTTTTTATTATGCGCAGCGCAGAATACGACCATGTCGACCGCAAACCACTTGCTCATCTCCGAGCGGGCCTTGCAGCAAACCGTGGGCTGGATCGCCTTCCTGATGCCCCTCAGCGTGCGCCTGCTCGCTTTCCTGTCGCCGGACCAGATCTGGACCACCAATTCCATCAGCGCCTATTACTACAGCAGCGCACGCGACGTCTTTGTCGGCGCCCTGGTGGTAGGCGGCCTGGTGATGGCGTTCTTTAATACCGGCTACCGGCGCGACCGCTGGATTTCGATACTGGCCGGGGTGTCGGCAATCGGCATCGCCCTGTTCCCGATGAAGATCTCGATCGGCGTCCTGCGCTCGCCGGGCACGCTCTTGCCGGACGACGAGACCAAACTGGTCGATGCCCTGCTGCACGCCCCACACGGACCGCTGGGCTACCACTTCCTCTTCGTGACCGCGTTCTTTGTGCTGACGTTCTACCTGGTGACGTTCCGCTTCCGCGCCAACACGCCTTCCCTGCCGACGCAGGAGAAGTGCAGGCGCAACAAGGTCTATGTAGCCTGCGGCGCCATCATGGCGGTAGCCTTTGTGTGGATCGCGATCCTGGAACTGAATGGGCAGCAGCAATCGATCTTCTGGCCGGAGACGCTGGCGGTCATGGCCTTTTCAGCCGCATGGCTGGTGAAGGGACAACTGGTGCTGAAAGACGGGCCCGCGGCCATTGCCGCAGGCGCCGGGGGAAGGGATTAACGCTTCTTGTCGGCCGCGACTTCGTCGGCGCGCAGTTGGGCGGCCAGCTTGTCCAGCACGCCGTTCACGTATTTGTGGCCGTCGATACCACCGAAGGACTTGGTCAGCTCCACTGCTTCGTTGATCACGACGCGGTATGGGATTTCGACGTGGTTCTTCAGCTCATACGCACCGATCAGCAGCACTGCGTGCTCGATCGGCGACAGCTCGCCGATGCCGCGATCGACCAGCGGCGAGAACACTTCGCGCAGTTCGACCGATTGCTTGATGGTGCCGCGCAGCAGGTCGGCAAAGTACTCGCCGTCCGCCTTGTCAAAGCCATGGGCGCCGCGGATATTGTTGACGACCTTGGTCGCTTCCTCATTGTTCAGCAGCCACTGGTACAGGCCCTGCAGCGCGAACTCGCGTGCGCGATGGCGCGGCGTGCGGTTCTTGCTCGGGTTAGCGTGCGTCATATTGTCAGTCATGTTTCTTACCTTCTTGTTGAATTACTCGTCGTCGCCCAGGTCCTGGTGCAGTTCTTCCAGGGCGATCGACAGGTTGGCCATTTCCACGGCGCAGCGGGCAGCTTCGGCGCCCTTGACGGCCATGCGGACTTCCGCCTGCTCGTCGTTCTCGGTGGTCAGGATGGCATTGGCGATAGGGATGCTGTAGTCCAGGCCAACGCGGGTGATGCCCGCGCCGGATTCATTGGACACCAGCTCGAAGTGGTAGGTTTCGCCGCGGATCACGGCGCCCAGTGCGACCAACGCGTCGAACTGGTTGGACTCGGCCATCTTTTGCAGCACCAGCGGTACCTCCAGCGCGCCCGGAACCGTCACGTGCAGGATGTCTTCATCTTCCACGCCCAGGTTCTTCAGCTCCTGCAGGCAGGCCGACAGCAGGCCGTGGCAAACGTCTTCGTTGAAGCGCGCTTGCACGATGCCGATGCGCAGGTTTTCGCCGGACAGGTTGGTTTCGTAGGTTGCTACGGTCATGGTGTACCTCTTTCTTAGGATATTGGATTATGCCGCGTCTATTCTTCAGGCGGCAGGTTTGGCCATGTAGCCGGTGACTTCAAGGTTAAAGCCGGTCATCGAAGGCATTTTGCGCGGGCTGGCCAGCAACTGCATCTTGTGCACGCCCACGTCGCGCAGGATTTGCGCGCCAATGCCGTAGCTGCGCAGGTCCATGCTGGCGGCGCGGCCGGTTGGACGCACATTCTTGTCCAGCGCTTCCAGCTGGCCGAACAGCTGCTCGGCGGTCTCGCCGCAGTTCAGCAGCACCATCACGCCCTGCTCCGCCGACTTGATCGCCTTCAGCGAGGATGACACATTCCAGGAATGGGTGGTGGCTTCGGTTTCCAGCAGGTCCAGGATCGAGACCGGCTGGTGCACGCGTACCAGGGATTCCTTGCCTGGCGCCATATTGCCATGCACCAGGGCCAGGTGGGCCGAGCCGCTTGGCTTGTCGCGGAAAGCAATCATGCGGAAGTCGCCGTGCGCGGTGCGCAGCGGACGTTCGGCAACGCGCTCCACCATGCACTCGTTCTGGCTGCGGTAGTGGATCAGGTCGGCGATGGTGCCGATCTTCAGGCCATGTTCCTTGGCGAATTCCAGCAGTTCCGGCAGGCGCGCCATGGTGCCGTCGTCCTTGATGATTTCGCAGATCACCGAAGCCGGCATCAGGCCAGCCATCGCGGTCAGGTCGCAGCCCGCTTCGGTATGGCCCGCGCGCATCAGCACGCCACCCGGCACCGCGCGCAGAGGGAAGATGTGGCCCGGCTGCACGATATCGCTTGGCTTGGCGCCCTTGGCCACGGCCACCTGGATGGTCTTGGCACGATCAGCCGCCGAGATGCCGGTGGTGACGCCTTCCGCCGCTTCGATCGACACGGTGAAATTGGTGCCGAACGAAGTGCCGTTCTTGGCCGTCATCATGGTCAGGTCGAGCTGGTTGCAATGCTCTTCGGTCAGGGTCAGGCAAACCAGGCCGCGCGCGTGTTTGATCATGAAATTGATCGCTTCCGGCGTGACGTGTTCGGCGGCCAGCACCAGGTCGCCTTCGTTTTCACGGTCTTCTTCATCGACCAGGATCACCATGCGACCGGCGCGCAGTTCGGCGACGATTTCTTCGGTGCTGGAAATGGACATATTTTTTCCTTTGATGTGAGGCACAGAGCGTTTCTTTGTTAACCCGCTATTTTAAAGGATTTGGCGCACTTCCGCCCCCTTGAGCGCCGCCATTAGGGGTTTTGGCCTAGACTGAATTGCTTTTTCAACCCTGAAGGAGGCAACGATGAAGACTAGCGGATCGGCCGTCTGGACTGGCGGCATCAAGGATGGGCGCGGGGCGATCAGTACTGCAAGCGGCGCACTGCAGGCGGCGCCATATGGTTTTTCCAGCCGTTTCGAGGGCAAGCCGGGTACCAACCCGGAAGAATTGATCGGCGCGGCGCATGCCGGCTGCTTCACCATGGCCTTGTCGCTGATTCTGGGCGAGGCCGGGTTTACCGCCGAAAAGATGGAGACCAGGGCAGAAGTCACCCTCGACAAAGTGGCCGACGGCTTTGCCATCAGCGCCATTCATCTCGACCTGCAGGCCAAAATCCCGGGCGCCGACAAGGCCAAGTTCGAAGAGCTTGCCAATAAGGCAAAAGTTGGCTGCCCGGTCTCCAAAGTCCTGAATACCAACATCACCCTTACCGCCACCCTGCTGTAATCGCTTGCCGGGGCGCTTCGCGCGCCCTTCAAAATTTTCCTTGAACTTTTTAATTGCGATCACTATTATTAAGTCATTCGATGACGACCGTCATCATTAACCCTCAAGGAAACCATCATGAACCTCAAAGATTCCGTCGTATTCATCACTGGCGCTAACCGCGGCCTCGGCCTGCAACTGGCAAAAGCAGCCCTGGCTGCCGGCGCGAAAAAAGTCTACGGCGCCGCCCGCGACCCGAAATCGGTCACCCTGCCCGGCGTCATCCCGGTCCAACTGGACGTGACCAAGCACGACGAAATCGAGGCTGTCACCCGTGAATACAAAGACGTGACTGTATTGATCAATAACGCCGGCATCGTCCGCGCCGGCGGCATCCTGGCCGACAATGCCCTCGAACAGGCTCGCGCCGAGATGGATACCAATGTGATCGGCCCAATGCTGCTGAGCAAAGGCTTCGCCCCGACCCTGAAAGCCAACGGCGGCGGCGCCATTGTCAACATCCTGTCGGTACTCGCCTGGTACAGCCAGGGCCCGACCAATACGTACAGCATGTCGAAGTCCGCCGCCTGGGCGCTGACCAACGGCCTGCGCATCGAGCTGGCTTCACAAGGGACACTGGTGGTGGGCGCCCACATGGGCTATATGGATACCGACATGACAGCCGGCTATGAGGTCGACAAGGTCAAGCCGGAAGAAATCGCCGCACAAATCTTCGCAGCGCTGGCGGAAGGGAAAGAAGAAGTGCTGGCGGATGAGCTCACCCGCCAGGTAAAACTGGGCATCAACGCGGAACTGCCGGCCTACATCGCCGCCGCCCGCGCTCCAGCCTGATCAGGACTTCAGCGACAGCATACGTTCCACATAGCGGGCAATCAGGTCAATCTCCAGATTGACCTTGGAGCCCGCTTTCAGGTGTTTCAGGGTGGTGACCTGGATGGTATGCGGAATCAGGTTGATCGAGAACGAGCAGCCAGTAGCGCTGTCTTCGACGCGATTGACGGTCAGCGACACACCATTCACCACCACCGAACCTTTGTAGGCCAGGTACTTCGCCAGCTCGTGCGGCGCTTCGATCACCAGCTCGTGCGATTCGCCGACCGGTTCGAACTTGCGCACCACGCCCAGGCCATCGACGTGGCCGGATACCAGGTGGCCGCCGAGGCGCTCGGCCAGGGTCAGGGCTTTTTCCAGGTTCACTTCCGTGGTAGTGTCCAGGCCAACGGTCTTGTTCAGGCTTTCGCGCGAAACGTCGACGGTGAAGCCGGTGGCGGTTTTTTCCACCACGGTCATGCAAGCGCCGTTCAGGGCGATGGAATCGCCCAGGCCAACGTCGGCCATCGGCAGGCCGCCCGCGTCCACGTCCAGGCGCACGCCTGCGTCAGCGCCGCCTTCAAGCGGGGTTACGGTTTTGATTTTGCCGACTGCGGCTACGATTCCAGTAAACATAGTGATCTTTAATGAGGGTTGAATCGGGCAAGGATACGCAAATCGGCGCCGACTTGCTTAACCTCGTGGAATTTCAGGCTGTGCTTGCCGCTGAGCTCAGTCAGCGCCGGCAGGGCGAACATGCCTTGCGCGTCGCCCAGCAGGGTTGGCGCGAGGTAGACCAGCAGCTCGTCCACACAGCCTTCACGGATCATGGAGCCATTCAGCTTGCCGCCAGCTTCAACGTGCAACTCGTTGATCTGGCGCCGGCCCAGCTCGCGCATCAGCTCCGGCAAATCGACTTTGCCATGCGCGTTCGGCAGGACGATGACTTCCGCGCCCCTGTCGCGCAGGATTGCTTCCTTCTCCGGATGGTGGGCGGCGGCGACGATCCAGGTGCCGCCGCCTTCCAGCACGCGCGCTTCCGGGCTGATTTCCAGCTTGCTGTCAACCACGATGCGGCGCGGCTGGCGCGGCGTTTCGACAGCACGCACATTCAGTTGCGGGTCGTCGGCCTTGACGGTGCCGATGCCGGTCAGGATGGCGCAGGCGCGGGCACGCCAGGCATGGCCGTCGGCGCGGGCTTCGGGACCGGTGATCCACTGGCTCTTGCCGTTGTGCAGGGCC
>JBCNOX010000192.1:0-8522 GCA_039593645.1 Pseudoduganella sp. | reverse complement strand
GTAAAGCCTACGCTGAAGGCGCGCGCGCTTTCGCTTCCTACGTGGCGCTGCAGATCGACCGCGAACTGCACCACCCTGACGAAGAAGTGCGCAAGGAAGCGGGCGACGAAGTTGCCCTGCTGACCCCGATCATCAAGGCCTTTATCACCGACAACGCCTGGATCGCCACCTCCGACGCGATGCAGGTGTACGGCGGCCACGGCTACATCTCCGAGTGGGGCATGGAGCAGTACGTGCGCGACGCGCGTATCAACCTGATTTACGAAGGCACCAACACCGTGCAGTCGCTGGACCTGCTGGGCCGTAAGATCCTGATGGACAACGGCGCCAAGCTGCGCAAGTTCGGCGAGAAAGTGCGCGCCTTCGTGGAAGAAAACGGCACCGACGAAGCGATGTCCGAGTTCATCACCCCGCTGGGCGACCTGGGCGAGAAGCTGACCAAGCTGACCATGGAAATCGGCATGAAGGCCTTCCAGAACCAGGACGAAGTGGGCGCCGCTGCAGTTCCTTACCTGCGCGTAGCCGGCCACCTGGTGTACTCCTACTTCTTCGCGCAGATGGCGAAGATCGCACTGGAAAAAGAAGCATCGGGCGACAAGTTCTACACCTCGAAGCTGGCAACCATCCGCTTCTACTTCGGCCGCCTGTACCCAGAAACCGCAACCCTGATCCGCCAGGCTCGTTCCGGCGCCGCCAACCTGATGGCCCTGGATGCCGACCTGTTCTAATTAAAGGAAAAACATGAGCAACTTCAACGTGAAAAAAGTAGCGGTGCTGGGCGCCGGCGTGATGGGCGCGCAGATTGCTGCCCACTGCGTCAACGCCAAGGTACCAGTCGTTCTGTTCGACCTGCCGGGCAAGGAAGGCACGCCTAAAAACGGCATCGTCCTGAAGGCCATCGAGAACCTGAAGAAGCTGTCGCCAGCGCCGTTCGGCGACAAGGCCGACGCGGAACTGATCCAGGTCGCCAACTACGAAGACAACCTGGACCTGCTGGCCGGCTGCGACCTGATCATCGAAGCCATCGCCGAACGCATGGACTGGAAGCACGACCTGTACAAGAAGGTCGCTCCGCACATCGCCCAGAACGCGATCTTCGCCTCGAACACCTCCGGCCTGTCGATCAACAAGCTGGCCGAAGGCTTCGACGCCGACTTGAAGGCACGCTTCTGCGGCGTGCACTTCTTCAACCCACCGCGCTACATGCACCTGGTGGAACTGATCCCGACCACCGACACCAAGCCGGAAATCCTGGACCAGCTGGAAACCTTCATGACCTCGACCCTGGGCAAGGGCGTGGTACGTGCCAAGGACACCCCGAACTTCATCGCCAACCGCGTTGGCGTGTTCGGCATCCTGGCCATCATTCATGAAGCCGAGAAGTTCGGCCTGTCCGTCGACGTGGTCGACGACCTGACCGGCGCCAAGCTGGGCCGCGCCAAGTCCGGTACCTTCCGTACCGCCGACGTGGTTGGCCTGGACACCATGGGCCACGTGATCAAGACCATGGAAGACAACCTGCCGAACGATCCGTTCGCAGCGCTGTACAAGACTCCTGCCGTGCTGTCCGGCCTGGTCGCCAAGGGCGCCTTGGGCCAGAAGTCCGGCGCCGGCTTCTACAAGAAAGTGGGCAAGGACATCCTGCGCCTGGACGCAGCGACCGGTGAATACGTTGCCGGCGGCAAGAAGGCAGACGACATCATCGCCCGCATCCTGAAGGAAAAGGATCCGGTCAAGAAGATGAAAGCACTGCGCGATTCGACCAACCCGCAAGGCCAGTTCCTGTGGGCGATCTTCCGCGACGCTTTCCACTACATCGCGATCCACCTGGAATCGATCGCCGACAACGCGCGCGACATCGACTTCGCCATGCGCTGGGGCTTCGGCTGGAACGTCGGTCCGTTCGAAACCTGGCAAGCAGCCGGCTGGGGCCAGGTTGCACAGTGGGTCAAGGAAGACATCGAAGCCGGCAAGGCGCTGTGCAATGCACCGCTGCCAGCATGGGTGTTCGAAGGCAAAGTGGGCGAGCAGGGCGTGCATACCCCTGAAGGCTCGTACTCGCCAGCGACCAAGTCCTACACTCCACGTTCCGACCTGCCAGTCTACAAGCGCCAGGAATTCCGCGCTCCTGTAGTGGGCGGCGGCGGCGCCGATCCTAAGACTGCCGGCGTGACCGTGCACGAAGACGAAACCGTGCGCCTGTGGCACACCGGCGACGACGTCCTGATCCTGTCGCTGAAGACCAAGATGCACGTGATCGGCAAAGGCGTGATCGCTGGCATCCAGCGCGGCCTGGCCGAAGCCGAGAAGAACTTCAAGGGCCTGGTGATCTGGAACACCGACGCTGCCGAAGGCGGCCCGTTCTCCGCCGGCGCCGACCTGCAGGAAGCCCTGCCAGCCTTCATGGCCGGCGGCGCGAAAGCAGTCGACCCGATCATCAAGGAACTGCAGGACACCTTCATGAAGATGAAGTATTCCAACGTGCCAGTGGTGGCGGCTGTTGCCGGTATCGCCCTGGGCGGCGGCTGCGAAATGATGCTGCACGCATCGAAGCGCGTAGCGGCACTGGAATCGTACATCGGCCTGGTGGAAGTGGGCGTTGGCCTGATCCCGGGCGGTGGCGGCCTGAAGGAAGCGGCTGTTCGTGCAGCACGCGAAGCCAAAGGCAACGACATCCTGCAATTCCTGAAGACTGGCTTCACCAACGCTGCCACCGCGAACGTTTCGAAGTCCGCGCTGGAAGCGAAGGCCATGGGCTACCTGAAGGAAGACGACATCATCGTGTTCAACGCTTACGAGCTGCTGCACGTGGCGAAAACCACCGCTCGTGCAATGGCCGATGCCGGCTACCGCGCTCCGATCCAGCGTCCTGTACCAGTGACCGGCCGTTACGGCTGGGGCACCATCCGCGGCCAGCTGGTCAACATGCGCGATGGCGGCTTCATCTCGGCACACGACTACAAGCTGGGCGACATGATCGCCGAGATCGTGTCCGGTGGCGACATCGACCAGGGCAGCGTAGTGAGCGAGCAGTGGCTGCTGGATATGGAACGCAAGGCCTTCCTGGAATTGCTGAACCATCCTAAGTCGCAAGAGCGCATCATGGGCATGCTGCAGACCGGTAAGCCGGTCCGCAACTAAGAGCAAATGTCCATCCTGTCGCTGGCCTTCAAAATCCTGTTGCGAGTGAAACCAAGCATGGTCTATGAGCAAATCAAGAAGCACATGACGGAGTCGCTGCCGTTCGTGCGCCTGCTCGGCATCCGCATCGACAGCATCGGCCCGGGAACGGCCGAAGTGTCGATGCCGGACGACGGCAAGCTGCACAACCACCTCGGCACGCCGCATGCAGGTGCGATCTTCACGCTGGCGGAAACGGCGTCCGGCGCGGCCATGGCAGGCGGCTTCGCCGACCTGATCATGGACATGCGCCCGGTCGCCAAGCAATCGCGCATCGAGTACCAGAAAGTGGCCAAGGGCGCGACGCGCGCCTCGGGCAAGGTACCGGGCGACATCGCCGCGCTGAAAGCGCAGCTGAAGGATGAAGGAAAAATCGCGTTCCCGGTCAACGTCGACATCTTCGACGAACACGGCACGCTGGCAGCACAAGTACAGGTGGACTGGTACCTCTCCGCCAAACGCTAACGAACACAGATACTGGAAAGCTTAAAATGAGCAAACAACTGCAAGACGCATACATCGTCGCCGCAACCCGCACCCCGATCGGTAAAGCACCGCGCGGCATGTTCAGCAAGACCCGCCCGGACGACCTGCTGGTCGCCGCCATCCGCGGCGCCATGGCGGCCGTGCCTAACCTGGACCCGGCCCTGATCGTCGACGCCATCATCGGCTGCTCCTTCCCGGAAGCAGAGCAGGGCTTCAACATCGCCCGTAACTCCGTGGTTCTGGCCGGCCTGCCGAATACCGTGGGCGGCGTGACCGTCAACCGTTACTGCGCTTCGGGCATCACCGCCCTGGCCATGGCTGCCGACCGCATTCGCGTTGGCGAAGCTGACGTGATGATCGCCGGCGGCGTGGAATCGATGTCCATGGTGCCGATGATGGGCCACCACCCATCGATCAACATGGACACCTTCAAGGACGAAAACGTGGGCCTGGCCTACGGCATGGGCCTGACCGCCGAGAAAGTGGCGCAGCAGTGGAAAGTGTCCCGCGAAGACCAGGACGCCTTCGGCCTGGAATCGCACCGCAAGGCGATCGCCGCCCAGCAGGCTGGCTTCTTCAAGGACGAAATCACCCCGGTCGAAATCATCACCCGCACCCCTGACCTGCGCACCGGCGAGATCAAGGTTGGCAAGCGCACCGTGGACCTGGACGAAGGCGCCCGCGCCGACGCATCCCTGGAAGGCATGGCCAAGCTGAAGCCAGTATTCGCCGCCAAGGGCACCGTGACCGCCGCGACCTCCTCGCAGATGTCCGACGGCGCCGGCGCGCTGATCGTGGTGTCCGAGAAGATCCTGAAGGAACACAACCTGACCCCGCTGGCCAAGTTCTCCTCGTTCGCCGTACGCGGCGTGCCGCCAGAGATCATGGGCATTGGTCCTAAGGTCGCCATCCCAGCTGCCTGCGCCGCTGCCGGCATCACCCAGGACCAGCTGGACTGGATCGAACTGAACGAAGCGTTCGCAGCACAGGCCCTGGCCGTGATCCGTGACCTGAACCTGGACACCAGCAAAGTGAACCCGATGGGCGGCGCAATCGCCCTGGGCCACCCGCTGGGCGCAACCGGCGCGATCCGCGCTGCGACCGTGGTGCACGCACTGCGCCGCAACAGCCTGAAGTACGGCATGGTCACGATGTGCGTGGGCGCCGGCATGGGCGCAGCAGGCATCATCGAGCGCGTATAATCCGCGCGACGACGCAATAAGCAAGGCGGGTCAAAAGCCCGCCTTTTTTTATATCCACAGTCCGCCGCACAGCACGTGTCAGACCCTGCGGGTCTGACACTGGTTTACCGGTTTTTAAGTACGGAGACAACGAACAATGGCAATCCTGACCAGCAAAGCCAACGGCATCCTGACCATCGAATTCGACCGCCTGGACCGCAAGAACGCGATCACGTCCGCCATGTACCAGACCATGGCCGACACCATCAACGCCGCCGAAGGCGACACCGAAGTACGCGCCATCCTGATCACCGGCAAACCAGAGATTTTCACCGCCGGTAACGACCTGGCCGACTTCGCCGCGACTACGGCCGCCAACGATGGCGTGGCATTCTCCGACCGCCCGGTGATCAAGTTCATGAAAGCCCTGTTCAACAGCACCAAGCCAGTCGTGGCGGCGGTGAACGGCGCCGCCATCGGCATCGGCACCACCATGCTGATGCACTGCGACCTGGTATACGCCGCCGACAACGCCAAGTTCTCGGTACCGTTCGCTGCCCTGGGCCTGTGCCCTGAATTCGGCTCCAGCATGCTGCTGCCTGCCAACGGCGGCCACGCCCGCGCGGCGGAAAAGCTGATGCTCGGCGAACCGTTCAGCGCGCAGGAAGCCTACGACATGGGCCTGATCTCCAAGCTGCTGCCAGCCGACCAGGTGCTGTCGCACGCCCAGGCGCAAGCCGCCAAGCTGGTCGCGCTGCCGGCCGAATCGATCCGCCAGACCAAGCGCCTGATGAAGGCCGGCCGCGAAGCGCTGAAAGCCCACATCGACGTGGAAAGCGCCCAGTTCGGCGCCATGCTGACCGGCGCCGAAGCCAAGGAAGCTTTCACCGCTTTCTTTGAAAAGCGCAAGCCGGACTTCTCTAAGTTTGCCTAAGAGGGATCAAGCCACGGAGACCGAGGAAGTTATGGTTTCTTTTTCGACTCCGGGTTTGCAGACTGCTTCCAGTGATCTGATCGGTGGAATAAGCGGCGCCAAAAGCATCCGCCTCACGTTGGTTCGTTGTCCCGGCGACCCTGGAGGCGTCGATTAGTGGGATGCAACAAAACTCGTTCAATGAGTTCGTTGGTAGTACCACGTTCTACAAGGTAGCGTGTAGCTTTGACAAATCCCATGGCACGTTCGATTGAAATCGCGCGTTGAACCACGACGGCAAGTCTGGTGTCCTGACGGCGATCATCAAAACGCGTCCCAAGCATAGGGCCTCCCCCACTTGGCTGAAGTATTTCACACTCCGTCGAAGTGACCAACTATCTTCGTAAAAGGATACTGGAGGTAGTGCGCAAGGGAACGATGGCAACTGGTTGGGCGCATTTTGTGTGCTCTCCAACAGTGCCAACCCGCGCCGTGCGATAGTCTAAGACATGACACGAAGATTGGATTACCGTACAGCGGAACAGATTTCATTGGCGTTGCTGACCAGAGCTGCGTTCGGAACTGAATCTGGAGTGCAGCATGCGCTTCAAGCAGGAATTACACCCGAACTCATAGGCAGCGTTTTTGCCAGAGATAAAGCTCACATTCGCCACGACTTGCCAAGACCTCATACGATTCCCGATCGCCGCCAGCATGTTCGCTCCGGTGATAGGGCAGATCTATTCCATCAGCAGAGTTCCAGCTAAATCCTGACCTGATCGACGTTTCTGACACGAATTCCATTCGCCTCAAAAAAAGCATTTGCAACCATATCGTCAACGGCACCCATGAAGATATCTGCAATGATGTAATGGTAGCCATCATCCAGGTCACATATTGCATTTACGATTTGCGACTTCGTTGGTGCCTGGGTGCTTGCCACGGTAACTAGTCCCAAAGTTCCATCGCGACGCGAAAACTCAACGGTCCAAACGCCGATGTTGCTCATCAATCGATTCATGCGTCCTCCAATCTGCGAGAAGTAACCCGGCAAGGCGGGGCTTCCAGCATAGCGCTAACGAGCCTGCTGGGGAACCGCGGTTTTCGATCCACTGCGCGGGCTAGTCCTGGAATGCCTTGACCAGCAAGACTTCAGTTTCCGGTTGGGCTATGGATCGTCATTTGTTCTTACGGAGATTGCCAAAAAGCATATGATGCAGTTCTCCCAACTCTCCGGATAGAAAAATGCACCTGATTTCCACAGCGGCCTGGCTCGCATTCGGCTTGCTGGGCCTTTCCATTGCAAGCACAGGCCTGGCTGCTCCGCATGGCGAGAAGCCGAACTACCTTCGCCATCTCTGGCTCGTCTTGCTCGGACTTGCGACCGCAGCCGGCATCGTTGCTGGGGTGCTGCGCCCCGTTGCCTTGGCGAGCATCGCCGCCTTGCTGGCTTTCGCATGGTTGGCGACCCGGCATGACAAGGCCGTTGTGCGGGTGCCGTTCACGCTATTGACACTGCTGCTGGCACTTGCGCTCGCAATGCACGCCGTTCCTGGCTACGACAATCCCTTGTTGTTGAAGGACGTCCGGCTGTCAACCGATTCGGCGCCTTACACCATGTATGCGAACTTCGACAAGGGGGTTGTCGGGCTCGTGCTGTTGGTGTTCTTCTGCCTCCGCGCCAGTTCCTGGCGTGACTTTGGCGGAGCTTTGAGCTCCCAGGCGTCGCTGCTGTCTGGACTGCTGGTTGTAGTGTTGGGCTCTGGCTGGGCGATGGGATTCGTTCATCCGGATTTCAAGCTGCCGCCGTTCCTGCCGCTGTTCGCCGTTATCAACCTGCTGTTCGTCTGCGTTGCGGAAGAGGCCTTCTTCCGAGGCGTTATCCAGGGCCAGCTGGCACGCTATGGCGATACCCTGGCCGTGGTGGTTTCAGCCTTGCTGTTCGGCGCCGCTCATCTGGGCGGCGGCTGGCAGTTTGCTGTGCTTGCCAGTATCGCCGGCCTGGGTTATGCGCTGCTGTATTCGCGAACGCGGCGCATCGAAATCCCAATCGCCGCCCACTTCCTGCTCAACCTGGTGCATTTCATAGTGTTCACATATCCGCGCGCTGGAGCTCAGTAACCCGAATCTGCCCCTCAGTAATCTTCAATCAGGGTGGCGCGTGTGCCGCAGTTTTCGCTCCCATGGAACAGCGGCAGAATGCTTTCGTGGCACACCACATGGGCGTTAAAGCAGCCGCCCATCACGAACAGCAGGCGTTCATTCCAGGGTGTTCGTTCCAGCAGCTGCGTATTCAGGCGATAGGACCAGACGCTCGGTTCGAGGTCGTCAGGGGCGGCATCTTCTTCCTGGCCGGAATGCTCGGATAAATCCCTGTCCCAGCAATCGAATTTCTCGCGGAAGCCAAGGTAACAATAATCGTCATGCAGGGACTTATCTTCATGCACCCACCACACTGGGTGCATGAAGAGGCCGGCCACTTTGCGTTCCAGGAGGGCGTCCCTCACATGATTGCGCACGATCAGGTTGCTCCGTTCGAATATCACATCTGGCGGGACCGCCAAGGGCGTGATGCCCTCCTTGCGGTTGTCACGCTTCTCGCCGTTATAGAAGGCAAGCGGCGCGGAGTCCGGCGGCAATGGAGCTTTCCAGTATTCGCGCTCGTTCGTATCATGGAATGCGGCGGGATAGGGTAACGCGTCTTCTTTGCCGCGCTTGAGGAAGTAGTACTGTTTTTCAAAGCTTGTCATGGTCTTGCTTTC
>JBCNOX010000191.1:0-8624 GCA_039593645.1 Pseudoduganella sp. | reverse complement strand
GGGTCCTTGGTTCCAGATCCAGCACAACATCTTCGAGGCCATGGAAGCTGGCCAGAAGCTGGCATACGCCGGCCGCCCAGCTTCCGCGTCGCCTGCCGTGGGTTACTACGACAAGCACTACGCGCAGCAGAAAGACCTGCTGGAAACCGCGTTCTCGAAGCTGAAGGGCTTCATCCTGACCAAGTAATCGCATCGCAATAGCGGGTGAGCCCCCTGCCACGAGCAGGGGGCGCTAAAAATACACAAAATTCGGAGTAATACACATGGCACAAATCGAAGTTAAAGTTCCTCAACTGTCGGAGTCCGTCGCTGAAGCGACCCTGCTGTCCTGGCACAAGAAAGTCGGCGAGGCAGTGGCCCGCGACGAAAACATGATCGACATCGAGACCGACAAGGTTGTCCTGGAACTGCCAGCACCAGCCGCAGGCGTGGTTGTGCAAGTGATCAAGAACGACGGCGCCACCGTGGTTGCCGGCGAAGTGATCGCCATCATCGATACCGACGCTGCTCCTGGCGCCGCTCCTTCGGCTCCTGCTGCTTCCGCTGCACCGGCTGCTGCTGCTCCTGCTGCTTCCGCCGACAAGTCCGGCGTGGCCATGCCAGCCGCTGCCAAGATCCTGTCCGAAGCCGGCATCGCCGCTTCCGACGTTGCCGGTTCCGGCAAAGACGGCCGCGTGACCAAGGGCGACGCCCTGGCCGCTGCTGCTGCACCAAAACCAGCCGCTCCAGCACCGCTGGCTCCTGCCGCTCCTAAGGCGCAACTGCAGAAGGTTGCCGCTCCAGTGGCTGCCGCCAACCTGGGCGACCGTCCGGAAGAGCGCGTGCCAATGAGCCGCCTGCGCGCACGTATCGCCGAGCGCCTGGTTGAGTCGCAGTCCACCAACGCCATCCTGACCACCTTCAATGAAGTCGACATGAAGCCGGTCATGGACCTGCGTAACAAGTACAAGGACAAGTTCGAGAAGGAACACGGCGTCAAGCTGGGCTTCATGTCCTTCTTCGTGAAGGCTGCTGTGCACGCACTGAAGAAGTACCCGATCCTGAACGCTTCGGTTGACGGCAACGACATCGTCTACCACGGCTACTTCGACATCGGTATCGCTGTGGGTTCCCCACGCGGCCTGGTGGTGCCTATCCTGCGCAACGCAGACCAGATGAGCATCGCCGAGATCGAGAAGAAGATCGGCGAATTCGGCGCGAAAGCCAAGGAAGGCAAGCTGACCCTGGAAGACCTGACCGGCGGTACCTTCTCCATCTCGAACGGCGGCACCTTCGGCTCCATGCTGTCGACCCCGATCATCAACCCTCCACAATCCGCAATCCTGGGCGTGCACGCCACCAAGGACCGCGCAGTTGTCGTTGACGGCCAGATCGTGATTCGCCCAATGAACTACCTGGCGATGTCCTACGACCACCGTATCATCGACGGCCGCGAAGCTGTCCTGGGCCTGGTGGCAATGAAGGAAGCCCTGGAAGATCCGGCACGCCTGCTGCTGGACCTGTAAAAACCGGTAAAGCAGTGTCTGACCCGCAGGGTCAGACACTGGGCCCGCGACTGTTACCGGCTAGTGTCAGACCCTGTGGGTCTGACACTGGTTTGCCGGTTTAGATTTTCGAAGAGGGGTTTAAATGAGCGTCTCCGAAGAACTGAAACGCCTGCACGAACTGCACCAGGCCGGTGCCCTGAGCGATGAGGAATTCGCCCGTGCCAAGGAAAAGCTGCTGAACCAAGGTTCGCAGGATAGCGGCGATTTCGCCACCGAAATCGGCAAGCTGCGCCGCTCCACCACCGACCGCTGGGTAGGCGGCGTGTGCGGCGGCATCGCCAAGCAAACCGGCATCGAATCCTGGATCTGGCGCCTGATCTTCGTTGTGGTCGCAACATGCCTCGGCTTCGGCGGGCTGATTTACATCCTTATGTGGATTTTCGTCCCCACGGACGACCAATGATTGGGAAAAGACATGAGCAACAAACAATTTGACGTAGTAGTTATCGGCGCCGGTCCTGGCGGTTACATCGCCGCGATCCGCGCAGCGCAACTGGGCTTCTCGGTAGCCTGTATCGACGAATGGAGCAACGACGCAGGCAAGCCAGCCCCAGGCGGCACCTGCACCAACGTAGGCTGCATCCCATCGAAAGCGCTGCTGCAGTCGTCGGAGCACTTCGAACACGCATCGCACGGCTTCAAAGAGCACGGCATCAACGTGGAAGGCCTGTCCTTCGACGTCGCCCAGATGCTGAAGCGCAAGAACACCGTAGTTAAGCAAAACAACGACGGCATCCTGTTCCTGTTCAAGAAGAACAAGGTCACCTTCTTCCACGGCCGCGGCGCGTTCGCCGGCGCCGCAGGCGCCGAAGGCTACCCGATCGCTATTTCGGGCCAGACCACCGACACCATCACCGGCAAGCAGATCATCGTTGCTACCGGCTCCAACCCGCGTGCACTGCCAGGCGCACCGTTCGACGAGAAGCTGATCCTGTCGAACACCGGCGCCCTGAACATCGAATCCGTACCGGCCAAGCTGGGCGTGATCGGTGCCGGCGTCATCGGCCTGGAACTGGGTTCCGTATGGCGCCGCCTGGGCTCAGAAGTGACCGTGCTGGAAGGCCTGCCAACCTTCCTGGGCGCTGTCGACGAGCAGATCGCCAAGGAAGCGCACAAGCTGCTGACCAAGCAGGGCCTGTCGATCAACCTGTCCTGCAAAATCACCAAGGTCGAAGCAGGCAAAGACAACGTCACCGTTGAATACACCGACGCCAAGGGCGAAGCGCAGAAGTCCGTGTTCGACAAGCTGATCGTCTCGATCGGCCGTACCGCCAACACCATCGGCCTGGGCGCCGACAAAGTGGGCCTGGCTGTCGACGAGCGCGGCATGATCACCGTGGATGGCGACTGCAAGACCAACCTGCCGAACGTATGGGCAATCGGCGACGTGGTGCGCGGCCCGATGCTGGCGCACAAGGCGGAAGAAGAGGGCGTCGCCGTGGCTGAGCGCATCGCCGGCCAGCATGGCCACACCAACTTCAACACCCTGCCATCCGTCATCTACACCCATCCGGAAATCGCTTCCGTGGGCAAGACCGAGCAGCAGCTGAAGGCAGAAGGCGTGGCGTACAAAGCCGGCACCTTCCCGTTCCTGGCCAACGGCCGCGCACGCGCGCTGGGCGATACCAACGGCATGGTGAAGTTCCTGGCCGACGCAACCACCGACGAAATCCTGGGCGTGCATATCGTTGGCCCAATGGCTTCCGAGCTGATCTCCGAAGCCGTGGTGGCGATGGAGTTCAAGGCTTCGGCCGAAGACATCGCGCGCATCTGCCACGCACACCCATCGCTGTCCGAAGCGACCAAGGAAGCTGCGCTGGCTGTTGATAAGCGTACGCTGAACTTCTAAACCGGTAATGTGGCGGGAACTGGCCCTAGGTCCAGCTCCCGTCCCTAACTGCAAGTAACGCGGCCGCCGCAGGCCAGGTGTCTGCCCCTGCGGGTCAGACACCGAACTACCGGTTTCTTCTAACGAATGAACGTCCAAGAGTTTTACCAGCACGCGCTCACGCAGCGCGACTTCAAAGCCGACGCCGCCCAGCAGCGCGCCGTCGACCGCCTGCAGCAGTGCTACGACGAGTGGGTCGAGTACAAGTCCCAGCGCTCCAACTCCTTCAAACGCCTGATCAACCGCCCGGCGCCTCCGCGCGGCGTGTACATGTGGGGCGGGGTAGGGCGCGGCAAGTCCTTCCTGATGGATTCGTTCTACTCGGTGATCCCGCTGGTGCGCAAGACGCGCCTGCACTTCCACGAATTCATGCGCGACGTGCACATGCAGCTCGACGAACTGCGCGGCGTGGAAGACCCGCTGGACGAAGTGGCAAAACGGATCGCCAAGAAGTACCGCCTGATCTGTTTCGATGAATTCCACGTTTCGGACGTGGCTGACGCCATGATCCTGTACAACCTGATGAAGGCCCTGTACGACAACGGCGTCTCCTTCATCATGACCTCGAATTACGAGCCGTCCACGCTGTACCCGGACGGCCTGCACCGCGACCGCATCCTGCCCACCATCGCCCTGCTGAAGGAGAAGATGGACGTGCTGAACGTGGACGCCGGCGTCGACTACCGCGGCCGAGCCCTGGAGCAGGTGGATGCCTATTACACGCCGCTCAACGCCAACACCGACCACCAGTTGCGCGAAGCCTTTGCCCGCATTGCCGAAACGGCCGACGAAGACCCGCACATCCATGTGGAAGGGCGCGAGCTGAAGGCCCTGCGCCGCGCAGGCACCATTATCTGGTTCGATTTCGCCACCCTGTGCGGCGGTCCGCGTTCGCAGAATGACTACCTGGAAATCGCCAGCCGCTTCCATACCGTGATATTGTCCGGTATTCCGATGATGTCGGCCGGACAGTCGTCCGAAGCGCGCCGCTTTACCTGGCTGATCGACGTGTTCTACGACCAGAAGGTCAAGCTGATCATGTCGGCCGAGGTGGAGCCGGAGGAGCTGTACACGTCCGGTGTGCTGTCCAATGAATTCCACCGCACCGTGTCGCGCATCGTCGAGATGCAATCGCGCGAATATATGGAAAAGGAACAGCGCGGCGCCGCCGAAAAGCTGTCCTGACAAGGAGAAGAATTTGAAGAACTGGATCTGGCTGGCCTTGATGCTGCCAAGCGCCGTGCTGGCGCAGGACATCGGCCGCCCGGGAACGACCGGCGCGCCACGCATTCCGGAAACCCACTCCGTGGAGCAGGCCGACGCGCGCCTGGCGCAAGTGGCGAAGGACCGCGAAGCCGTGGAGGCGGAGTTCAACGCCAGCGAAGCGCTGTGCTACGAAAAGTTCTTCGTCAACGCGTGCATCGACAAGGCCAAGGAGCAGCGCCGCATGCGCCTGGCCGAATTGCGCGCGGTGGAAGTGGAAGCGAACCACTTCAAGCGCCTTCATGCAGTGGAAGTGCGCGACCGCGAACTGGAAGAACGCGCCCAGAAGGATGCCGCCGAAGCGGCCTACAATGCCGCCCATCCAAAGCCGCCGAAGGCCGATCCGGAGCTGAAGCCGCGTCCGACGCCGGCTGCCGTCTCGGTCCAGCAACGCCAGGCGGAGCACGACGCCCGCGAACGCTCGCGCGTCGCGCGGGATGCTGCAGACGCGCCGGAACGCGCAGCCAAAGCTGCGGCGTTCGAGCGCAAGAAGGCCGAGTCGGAAAAGCGGCAGGCGCAAGTCAAGGCCAAGCTGGCCGAGAAGGAAGAGAAAAAGCGCCGTGCCGCTGAAGCACGGAAAGCGGAAGCTGCGAAAGCCGAGGCAGCAGCCAAGGCCGAAGCTGCCAAAGCCGAAGCCGCGAAAAAGCCTTAAACGGCTTTTCGCAGCTTCTGCACGGTGTAGTTGACTTTTTCCTTCGGCGGGGCGACCAGCTTGATGATCGCCATCGAGCAGTTGTCGCCCTTGCCCTGCGCACGTTCGCGCGCCTTGTTGATCAGCAGTTCGGCCGCCTCGCGCGGCGATTTCTTGGCGATCGCGCTCGCCAGTTCCACATCCGCGAAATAAGACCACAGGCCGTCCGAGCAAAGCAGGAATGCGTTGCCCGGCTTGAGGTCTTCCTGGATGCCGAAGGTGACGAACGGCTCGCGGTGCTTGTTGCCCAGCGCATTGCTTAGCAGCTTGGCCTGGCGGTGCTTGCGGGCCGCTTCCTCGGGCAGGTTTTCCTGTTTCATCAGGTGCGCGACATATTCGGCATCGCTGCTGCGCGCCAAGCATTCTTTGTTGTCAAAACGGTACAAACGCGAATCGCCGACGATCGCCCAGACCGCATGGCGTTCCGGCGTGAGCACCAACAGCACCATGCTCGATTGCGGCTCGCTGGCGCCGGTGCGCGGGTCCATGACCAGGATCTGGTGCACGTCGTGGGCGATTTCGCGCAGCAATTCTTCCAGCCGCGGCAGGTGGACGGTCTCCGATGCCCTGTATTCGTCAAACAATTGTTTGGCTGTATGCAGCACTTGTTCTGCGCCCGTGGCACCACCGCTGATGCCATCGGCCAACACGGCCAGGACATAGCCGGGTGCTTTTTGCGCAGTGAACAACGCAACACGGTCATTTTGTTGGGGCCGGCTGCCGATATGTTGCGCGGTTCCGGCCTCGATTTTGTACGTGCTCATAGGGACTTGACAGCTTCTTTCCAATGACTACCTGAGTTAAACTATGCACAGTATGCAGTTTTGTAGCAAGTATAGCCTGTTGTCCCTACGAAACTGTAAGCAAACGTTAATCGAAATCGTGCAGACTTTCCATTTATGATCAACAAAGAAGAAATCCAGCGCCGCATCGTTGAGCTCGATGTCGAGCACCGCGACCTGGATGCCGTTATCGAAATGTTGACCCTGGACGGTCACCACGATCAACTTCAGTTGCGCCGCCTCAAGAAGCGTAAGTTGCAATTGAAAGACTATATCACCCTGCTGAAAATGCAATTGGTGCCCGACGTACCGGCCTGAGCAGGGCCACTCATTCTTCAAATAACTTGACAGATTCACAACAGCCGACCGCCGCTCCCGGCGCGCCGAGCGATCCGGTTTTTGCTCCGGGGGCGCACGACGCCGATATTGAGCGCCTGTTTGGACCCGGCGGCCTCCTGGGCCCGGCGGTGGGCGGTTTTCGTCCACGCAAATCGCAGACCGAGATGGCCAAGGCGATTGCCGATGCCATCGCCAAACAGCAGACCCTGATCGCCGAAGCGGGCACCGGCACCGGCAAGACCTTCGCCTACCTGGTGCCGGCGCTGCTGTGGGGCGGCAAGACCATCGTCTCCACCGGTACCAAGAACCTGCAGGACCAGTTGTTCCTGCGCGATATCCCGACCATTCGAGCGGCGCTGCAGGCGCCGGTGTCGGTCGCGCTGCTGAAGGGGCGCTCCAACTACCTGTGCCACTACCACCTGGAGCGTACGCTGCAGAACGGTCGCATGACGTCGCGCGAAGACGTGGGCTACCTGCGCGAGATTTCGCGCTTCCTGAAGATGACCAGTACCGGCGACAAGGCCGAACTGGCGCGCGTGCCGGAAAACGCCCTGGTGTGGAACCTGGTGACCTCGACCCGCGAAAACTGCATGGGCCAGGAGTGCCAGTACTACCAGGACTGCTTCGTGATGAAGGCGCGCCGCGAGGCGCAGCAGGCCGACGTGGTGGTGGTGAACCATCACCTGTTCTTTGCCGACGTGGCGCTGAAGGACACCGGCGTGGCCGAACTGCTGCCATCGGCCAATACCGTGATCTTCGACGAGGCGCACCAGTTGCCCGATACCGCCACCCTGTTCTTTGGCGACAGCGTGTCCACCTCGCAGATCCTGGAGCTGTGCCGCGACGTGCTGGCCGAGGGCCTGGCCCATGCGCGCGACGGCGCTGAGTGGGCCAAGGTCGTCACGCCGGTGGAAAAGGCCGCGCGCGACCTGCGCCTGACCTTCTCGCAGGACATCGTGCGCATGTCGCTGCCGCAGATCGCTCCATCCAGCGATTTCTTCCCGGCGCTGCAGACGCTGAAGGACGAACTGATCGACATGATCGCGGTGCTGGAAAAGAACGCCGAGCGCGCCGAGACCATCGAGCAGTGCCGCGTGCGAGGGAACGAGTTGTCGGCCCGCCTGGAAGCCTGGAAGTTCGACCCGAAAGCCAAGGTAACGCCAGGTGAAGAAGCCGTGTTCTGGGTAGAGGCTTTCCAAAGCTCGCTGCAGCTGCACAAGACGCCACTGTCGATCGCACCGATCTTCAACGGCCAGCGCGAAGGCGTGCCGCGCAGCTGGATCTTCACCTCCGCCACGCTGGCGGTGAAAAACGACTTCACGCACTTTGCCCAGCAACTGGGACTGGAGAACGAAGTCGCGCGCAACTGGCCCAGCCCGTTCAATTACGAAGAGCAGGGCATCTTGTACGTGCCGCAAGGCCTGCCGGACCCGAACTCGATGGGCTACACCGACGCCGTGCTGGATGCGGCGCTGCCGATCATCGAAGCGGCCGGCGGCCGCACCTTCCTGCTGTGCACCACGCTGCGCGCGGTGAAGCGCGCGGCCGACCGCCTGCGCGACGAATTCGACAAGCGCGGCCTGAAGTTCCCGCTGTTTGTGCAGGGCGATCGTGGCCGCACCGAGCTGCTCGACCAGTTCCGCAAGGCCGGCAACGGCGTGCTGATCGGCTCGCAGAGCTTCTGGGAAGGGGTGGACGTGCGGGGCGATGCGCTGTCGCTGGTCATCATCGACAAGCTGCCTTTCGCGCCGCCTGACGATCCTGTGCTGGCCGCGCGCATTGAAGTGATGGAGCGCCAGGGCCTGAACGGCTTCATGGGCCATACGCTGCCGGAGGCGATCATCAACCTGAAGCAGGGTGCCGGCCGCCTGATTCGCGACGAAAGCGACCGCGGAGTGCTGATGCTGTGCGATCCGCGCGTGATCTCCAAGCCCTATGGCCGCCGCATCTGGCAAAGCCTGCCGCCGTTCAAACGCACGCGCGAAGCGGCGGATGTCATAGAATTCTTCAAGGGCCACTAACCACCAGGGAGAAGCAATGAAGCTGACACGCGCAATGTTGGACGAAGCCGCAGGCCAGGGCCTGCTGGATGAAGGCCAGGCGGGGCGCTTGTG
>JBCNOX010000190.1:0-8653 GCA_039593645.1 Pseudoduganella sp. | reverse complement strand
GTCACCATGAATTTCCCGGAGTTAGAGAAGGAACGAGCATGACAGAACAACCGACCAAACAAGCGCCGGCGATCCTCTACGTCGACGACGAGGCGACCGCCCTCAAATATTTCCAGCGCGCCCTGGGTTCGCTGGCGCCCGTCTACGTGGCCGAGTCGGTGGAGGAGGGCAAGCGCATGCTCGACGAGCACGCCGACGAGATCGCCGTGCTGGTGTCCGACCAGCGCATGCCCGGCGCCTACGGCAACGAGCTGCTGTTCTACGCGTGGGACCGCTACCCGCACATCGTGCGCATCCTGACCACCGCCTATTCGGAGCTGGAGCATACGGTGGACGCGGTCAACCAGGGCCAGATCCACCGCTACATCCAGAAACCGTGGGATATCGCCGCGCTGCGCATGGAGCTGAAGCAGGCGCTGGCACTGGCCAAGCTGCAGAAGGAGCATTCGCAGCTGCTGCGCGAAAAGCTGCTGGTGCGCCAGAAGCAGGCCGTGGCCAGCCGCATCGGCACCCTGTACACACTGGCTGCCAGCCTGTCGGCCGTGCCCTCGTTCGTGCCGGTGGAAAGCTACCTGGCCGGCGCCCTCAGTGCCGGCATGACGCCGCCGGAACCGGACTGGCTGATGCTGGACCACTCCGACCTGATCAGCTCGGAAGCCTTCCGCAGCGCCGCGTTCGGCTGCGCCGTGCGCGACCACCTGCAGGAGCTCGAGCAGCGTTATCCCGATGCCGATCCGGCGCATGCGTTGGCGCTGCTGGCCGAAGCCTTCGGCGCGACCTTCCGCGCAGTCGATGCCGGCCGCGCCCTGTTCCTGCAGGCGTCGCAGCTGACCGAATTCCTGGAAACGCCGACCAGCGCGCCGGTCTCGTCGCAGCACGCGTTCTGGCTGGCCTGCCTGCTGTGGATGGGCAAGCGCGGCGCTTCGCTGCAGATGGCCGGCAGTGCCGAGGGCGTCGAATGCCGCCTGGTGCAGGCCGACGCTGCCCTGACCCCGTCGCAGCTGGCGGCCTGGGTCGAGCAGTTCTGATCAGCGCAGCGCCAGCGGGCGCTGCTTCCACTGCCGCATTCAGGGCCAGGATATTGGTCTGCAACGCGATGCCGTCGAGCACGCCGATGATGTCGTGCATGCGGCGCGCGCTGTCGTGGATGGCCGATGGTGCTGACCACCTGCGCCACCATGCCGCCGTCCTGCAGCGCCACCTGCGAGGCACTGGCGGCCAGTTCGTTGGCGGCCTGGGCATCGCAGGCATTGCGGCGCACCGCCTGCGCCAATTGGTGCACCGTACCCACAGTGCGTAGCAGTTCCGCGGCTTGCTGCTCGGTGCGCAGCGACAGGTCCAGGTTGCCGCTGGCGATGGCGTGCGCTGCATTGCTGATGGCGGCAAGGCCGACGTGGGCTGCGCTGACCGTGCGGTGCATGCGGTCGAAACTGGCCTGCAGGCTGCGGCGGTCGGCTTCGGTCTGCGGGCGCTGGCGGGCGACACCGAGCGCGAAGTGGGACAGTGATCTAGTGAAAGTGACTGATGCTGAATGCGCTGATTGCGTGCGCTGTGCTTGCCAAAGCTTCGCTAGCATGGCGGCAGCAGTTGATCAAGGAGGCCTATCATGCCAAGAGGAGCCAGCGCGAAACGCGAGCGCGAGTACAAGGAACTCAAGCAGGAGTTCAAGCAGGAACACCGCTATCCCGGCCGCGAAGAGGAGGTGGCGGCGCGCATCGTGAACAAGCAGCGCCGCGAACACGGCGAAACCAAGGGGCAAAAGTCGCGCGCACGACGCAAAGTGCATTAAGCAAGACAGTTTGAGCAAGACATTCTGGCAACTTTTGGCTGAAGAGTCGGTTATACTCGGGGCTTCGGAGAACCGGAGCCGCCATGCCAGACGAAGCCTTGCCCGAACGTCCCGCCCTGCGATCCAGCATAGGCCCGGCGGGCCTGGGGCCGGTGCTGGCCGGCGCCTTGGCGCTGGCGGTTGTCCTGCTGACGTTGCTGGCGGCAGTCCTGCTGGGCTGGCGCACGGCGGAAGAACTCAAGCGCGGCATCGGCCAGGGCCTGGCGCAGCGCGCCGCCAACAGCGCCGACCAGCTCGACGCGGCCATGTTCGAGCGTTACCGCGAAGTGCAACTGCTGGCGCGCCGCGCCGGCGCCGCGGCCGGCGAGCCGCAGCGGGCGCCCAGCCGCCAATGGCTGGAAGACTTGCAGCGCAGCTATCCCCTGTATGCCTGGATTGGCGTGGCCGATGCGGCCGGCAAGGTCACGGCCGCCACCGGCGGCCTGCTGGAAGGCGCCAATGTGTCGCAGCAACCGTGGTGGGCCGAGGCACCCAGCGGCGTCTATGTGCACGATGTGCACGCCGATCCGCTGTTGGGGCGGCTGCTGCCGGCCAATGGCAGCCGCGCGCTGCGCGTGATCGACCTCGCATTCCCCTTCTATGACGGCGCCAGCCGCCCGGCCGGCGTGCTGGGGGTGCAGCTGCATTGGAACTGGGTGCGCGAACTGCTGGCTGAAAATACGCTGGTGGTGTCGCGTGCCGGCAAAGTGCTGGCGGGACCGGACGGCTTGCTTGAGCAAAGCTTGTTCAGCGGCGCGCTGGCGCAGGCGCGCCAGCAGCAGGCCGGCTATGCGGAGGAACGCTGGGCCGATGGGCGCGACTACCTGGTCGGTTATGCGCGCACGCGCGGCTATGACGGCTATCCCGGCCTGGGCTGGACCGTGCTGGTACGGCAGGATGCCGCCGCCGCGCTGGCGCCGGTGCGCCGGCTGCAGGCGACGCTGCTGTTGGGCGGGACGGCGATGGCGCTGCTGTTTGGCCTGCTCGGCTGGCGCCTGGCGCGCACCCTGGCACAGCCGCTGCGGCAGGCCTCCGCGGCGCTGCAGGCGGTGGCGCAGGGCACGGCGCGCGAGGTGCCGCCGCTGCCCGGCCGCCTGGCCGAACTGGAAGACTGGCGCACCGCGTGCAATGCGGTACTGGCGCGCCAGCAGGAGCTGGCGCAGCAGCTGGCAGGCGACAAGGCGCAACTGCAATCAGAGCTCGATCAGCGCAGCGCGCAACTGGCGGCCGCGCAGGAAGCGCGGCGCGCGGTGGCGGCGCGCCTGAGCGCCATGCTCGAGGCGACCCAGGAAGCCTTTCTCGGCCTGACCGGCGAGGGCCTGGTCACCGACTGGAACCAGCGTGCCAGCGCCATCTTCGGCTGGCAGCGCGAGGAAGTGCTCGGCAAGCCGGTCGGGCAGCTGCTGCAGGCCAGTCCCGAGCTGCTGGCGCGCCTGGGCGATGGCAGCGTGGGGCAGCCGGTGGCGCTGACGGGCTGGCGGCGCGACGGCACCCGCTTCGATGCCGAGCTGACCCTGGCGCACCATGCAGTCGATGCCGGACTGGGCTATGTGGCGTTCGTCACCGATGCCACGCAGAGCCGGCGCAGCGAAGAGGCGGCGGCCGAGCAACTGTCGGCCCTGGCCAGTGCCCAGCTCGAACTGGCGGACAAGGAGCGCTTCCTGCGCACGGTGGCCGACCACAACCCGGCCGCCATCGGCTATGTCGACCAGGACCAAGTCTTCCGCTTTGCCAACCGCAGCTACCAGACCCTGCTCGGGATCGACCCGGCCGCGATGATCGGGCGCAGCATGCAGGACGTGCTGGGCGAGCTGGCGTACCGCCAGGTGGCGCCGCAGGTGGCGGCCGCCCTGCGCGGCGAGCGCGTGCACTTCGAGAGCGATACCGAGCGGGGCGGCTGGCAGCGCCACTTCATGACCGACTACATTCCCGACACCGATGTGCAGGGTGAGGTCTGCGGCTTCCACATCGTGGCGCTCGACATCACGGCGCGCAAGACCGCCGAATTGCAGCAGCAGGAAGCCAGCCGTGCCAAGAGCGCCTTCCTGGCCAATATGAGCCACGAGATCCGCACCCCGATGAACGCGGTGCTGGGCATCGGCCAACTGCTCGAGCGCACGCCGCTCAGCGCCGAACAGCAGGAGTACGTGCGCCTGATCCGCGCTTCCGGCAGCGCGCTGCTGGCCCTGGTCAACGACATCCTCGACCTGTCCAAGATCGAGGCCGGCAAGCTGACCGTGGTGGCGACGCCGTTCCAGGTCGAAGAGCTGGCCGAGGCGGTGGCGGCGGCCATGCAGTCGGCCAGCGTCGGCAAGCGGCTCGACCTGCTGCTGACGCTCGATCCCGACATGCCGCAAGGCCTGGTGGGCGACCTGCAGCGCCTGCGCCAGGTGGCGCTCAACCTGGTCGGCAATGCCATCAAGTTCACCGCCGAAGGCGAGGTGCGGGTGCATATCGGCACCAGCGCGCCGGGCAGCGCGATGGAAATCCTGCAGCTGGTGGTCAGCGACAGCGGCATCGGCATGAGCGGCGAGCAGCTGGGGCGCCTGTTCAATCCTTTCGAACAGGCCGAAACCTCCACCGCGCGCCGCTTTGGCGGCACCGGGCTCGGGCTGTCGATTTCGCAGCAGCTGGTGCAGCTGATGGGCGGCACCATCACCGTCAGCAGCGAGGCCGGGCGCGGCAGCGAGTTCGTGGTGTCGGTGCCGCTGCAGGTGGCGCGCCGCCAGCGCAACGACGACGGCAGCGCCGGGGTGCTGGCCGGCCTGCGCGTGCTGCTGGTGGACGACCATGTGCCGACCCTGCATTACCTGGAAGCGCAGTTGCGGCGCTGGGGCTGCGAAGTCGAGGCGCACGCGGCAGCGCCGGCGCCGGGCGCCCGCTGGGACGTGGCGCTGGTCGACTCGGTGCTGCTCGATGCGCAAGGCACGGCCGCCTTCGACGGCCTGTGCCTGGTCGCGCTGAACCGCAGCCTGGACCGCAAGTCGCTGCCGGGCGAAGCGGCGGCGCTGGCCAAGCCGGTGCTGCCCTCGGCCATGCGCCTGTTGCTGCAAGGCTTGCGCCAGCAGGGCGCGCTGCCGGCGCCGGAGGCGGCGCAGGCGGCATACGCCAGCGTGCTGCGCGGCGCCCGCATCCTGCTGGTGGAAGACAACCTGACCAACCAGGTGGTGGCGCGCGGCGTGCTGGAGCCGACCGGCGCGCTGCTGACCGTGGCCGAACACGGCCAGCAGGCGGTCGATTTGCTGCGCGCCGATCCGCAAGCCTTCGACCTGGTGCTGATGGACGTGCAGATGCCGGTGATGGACGGCTTCGAGGCGACCACCATCCTGCGCCGGCAGATGGGACTGCGGCTGCCGATCCTGGCGATGAGCGCGGGCGTGCTGGATACCGAACAGGCGCGCTGCCTGGAGTGCGGCATGGATGGCTTCATCCCCAAGCCGGTCGACTATGTGCAAATGCTGGCCACCATCGCGGCCCACCTTGGCGCCGCGGCGCGCCCGGTGCCCGCTGCCGCCGCTGCGCCGGGCGCCGCAGGGGCGGCGGGCGGCGGCGCCGGCGATGCCGACCAGCACCCTGGCGTCTTCGCCATCCGCAAGCTGCTGTCGGTGATCGGCCATGGTCCGCAGCGGCAGAACATCGTCTCGCTGGTCGAGCGCGTGGTGCGCCAGTCGCAGGCGGAATTCGACCAGGCGCAGGCGCGCTGGCGGGCCGGCGATGGCCCCGGCGCGGCCGCCGCGCTGCACGCCCTGCGCGGCAGCGTCGGCAGCCTGGGCGCGCGCAACTTCGCCGAAGCGACGCTGGCGGCCGAACAGGCCTTGCGCAGCGGCGATGCGGCTGCGGTCGAGGCCCAGTTCGCGCTGGTGCAGGCGGCGCTGTCGGCCACGCTGCAGGCCGGCGCCCGCTGGCTGCAGCTGGAACGGCCGGCGCCGGCCACCGGCGTGCAGGAAAACCTGCCGGCGGCCATGCAGACCCTGGTTGACATGCTGCAGCGGCAAGACCTCGATGCATTGGAGCAGTTCCGCCAGCTGCGGCCGCAACTGGCCAGCCAGCATGGCGACCACGCTGCGGCGCAACTGGAAACGGCAATAGAGGCGCTGGACTTCGGTACCGCGTTGGATGTCCTGAGTGAGGAAGCATGGAAAGCACCATCCTGATCATCGACGACAACCCCGACACCATCCGCCTGATGAGTGCGATGCTGCGCGAGCAGGCGCGCGTGCTGTTTGCCACCAACGGCATGGCGGGGCTGGAAATTGCGCGCGCCCAGCGCCCGCAACTGATCCTGCTGGATTTGCAGATGAAGAGCATGGACGGCTTTGCCGTCTGCGAGCGCATCATGGCCGATCCCGACCTGCGCCATTGCCCGGTGATTTTCGTGACCGCCAGCAGCGGGGTGGAAAGCGAAATTGCCTGCCTCGACGCCGGCGCCGTCGATTTCATCACCAAGCCGCTCAGCGGACCGGTGGTGCAGGCGCGGGTGCGCACCCATCTGCGCCTGCAGGCGGCGCTGGCCAGCCTCGACACGCTGGCGCACAAGGATGGCCTGACCGGCCTGCACAACCGGCGCTATTTCGACGAGCAGTTCGCAATCGAAGTGGCGCGCCACCGGCGCCAGGGCGCGGCGCTGGGCGTGGCGCTGGTCGACGTCGACCATTTCAAGCTGTACAACGACCAGTACGGCCACCTGCTGGGCGACGAATGCCTGCGCACGGTGGCGCAGGCGCTGGCGCAGTGCACGCGCCGGCCCGGCGAGCTGGTGGCGCGCTACGGCGGCGAGGAATTCGTGGTGCTGCTGCCGAACAGCAGCGAGGATGAAGTGCGGCGCTATGGCGCCTGGATCTGTGCGCACGTGGCAGGGCTGAAGCTGCCGCATGCGGCCTCGCCGCTGGCGCCGCATGTCACCATCAGCGTCGGACTGTGCTCGCTGGCGCCCGACACCGAAGACGAGCCGGCCACCCTGCTGGAGGTGGCCGACAAGGCGCTGTACGAAGCCAAGCGGGCCGGCCGCAACCGCGCCGTGTTTGGCGGCCAGGAAAACTCTAGGTACCAGGCAGGCTGATACGGTTGCGGCCCATGTGCTTGGCGCGGTACAGCGCGGCATCGGCGGTGGCCACCAGCTGCGCCGGCTGGTGCTCGTGCGAGGCGATGGCAGTGGCGGCGCCGATGCTGACTGTGACAAAGTGCTGCGCCGCGCCGCTGTTGGGCAGCTGCAGTGCTTCGACCCGGCAGCGGATCCGTTCGGCCACGATGGCCGCGCCTTTCAGCGACTGGTTGGGCAGGATTACGGCAAACTCTTCGCCGCCATAGCGCGCCACCAGGTCGTTGGCGCGCATTTCGCTGGCCACCGCGCCGGCGATGCGCTTCAGGCAGTCGTCGCCGCCGACGTGGCCGTAGGCGTCGTTGTACTGCTTGAAGTTGTCGACGTCCACCATCAGGAGCGACAGCGGCTGCGCCTGGCGCAGGGCGCGCTGCCATTCGGCCAGCAGGGTCTGGTCGAAGCAGCGCCGGTTGGCCAGCCCGGTCAGGCCGTCGCGCGTGGCCAGCTGCTCGAGCGCGATCTGGGCCTGCTTTTCCTCGGTCAGGTCGCGCAGGGTTTCCACCACCGCCACCAGCTGGCCGTCGCCGTCGTAGATCGGGCTGGCGTCGGCGGCCAGGTAGCGCCGGCCGGCGGTGCGCGGCATCTCGCACCAGTTTTCGGCGCACAGGTTGTCCTTGGTCCCGGCCGGGCCGCGCGACTGGCCATCGTACAGGTCGAGGATCTCGCCGGTGCGCCCGGCAATCACCAGGTCGGCCAGGGTCGGGCGCTGGTTGGCGTAGAAGGCGCACCAATGCCCGCTGGTGCCGAGCAACTCGTGCGCCGGCACCCCGGTCAGGCGTTCGCAGGCGCGGTTCCAGATGATGACCCGGCCCTGGGCGTCCAGCACGAAGGTGGGAATCACCAGCAGTTCCATCAGCTTCAGCGCGAAGCCCTGCGGCTGGTCGGAGCAGGGTGCTTCCATCAGCTGGGAGATCTTGAGCAGACTATTCATTTGGCGGCGGCCCTGTTTGTTGTTCACTGCGTCGGGAACTTGATTGTGCCGCTGCCGCAAGAGACAAATGTTGACGAAGCGCAAAGCCGTTTCGTTTCGTGAAACGCGCTATAATGTAGGGTTGCCGACCACTGGATGTACCCGTGACTTATAGCATCAAGGAAATTTTCTACACCCTGCAGGGCGAAGGCGCCCATGCCGGGCGGCCTGCCGTGTTTTGCCGTTTTTCCGGCTGCAACCTGTGGACCGGCCGCGAGCAGGACCGCGCCAGCGCCGTGTGCCAGTTCTGCGATACCGATTTTGTCGGCACCGATGGCGAGCGCGGTGGCAAATTCGCCACCCCGCAGGCCCTGGCGCAGGAAATCGACAGCCTGTGGCCGGCCGGCCATGGCCACAAGTACGTGGTGTTTACCGGCGGCGAGCCGCTGCTGCAGCTCGACGCGCCGCTGATCGAGGCAATGCATGCGGCGGGCTTCACCGTCGCCATCGAAACCAATGGCACCATCGAAGTGCCGTCGGGCGTGGACTGGATCTGCGTCAGCCCGAAAATGGGTTCGAAGCTGGTGGTCAGCAAAGGCAATGAAATCAAGGTCGTGATCCCGCAGAAGGACCAGGACCTGGCCGCCTATGAAGGCCTGGATTTCGAGAATTTCTTCGTGCAGCCGATGGATGGCCCGCTGGCGGCCTTCAATACCACGCTGGCGATCGAAACCTGCAAGCGCAACCCGAAATGGAAACTGAGCCTGCAAACCCATAAACTGTTGAACATACCGTAAGACCGACCCGATGTTGACCA
>JBCNOX010000019.1:0-22192 GCA_039593645.1 Pseudoduganella sp. | reverse complement strand
CGGCCAACCATCTGCGTTCATGAACATCTGGTGGACGCGAATCTCGTGCTGTTCGCCGCGCTCAGGGAACCGGCTGTGGAAGATCAGGAAATGCTTGCCCGTGGCCGTGTCGTAGAACGCCGAGTTGTGGCCGGCCGAGACGTAGCCGGAACCGATGCCGCTCCCCGCCTCGCCGATCTTGCGCTCGAACAGAAAGTTTCCCATGATTTTCACACCGTAAGGCGCAATCGAGGCATCGTCGAACAATGGCTTCGCCGCGTCCGCCTTGACGTTCGCCATGTTCACGCCCTGCGCGTCGAAGTACGGCCCATCCGGCGACAGGGAACGCGCCACCCGCATGTTGTAACCGCCGGCAGCATCCAGGCCGCCGAAGGAAGTAAAGAGGTAGTAGTACTGGGTGGCAGGGCTGTACATCACGTACGCCCCTTCGATCCGGCTGTGGTTACCTCCCATCAGGCGTTTGCCATAGCCCTGCCCCGGCAGCGGCATGCCGCTGGCCGGGTTCATCTGCAGGATGAAGATACCGCCGGAGTAAGAGCCATACACCATCCACAAGCGCCCGCCGTTATCGAAGAACACGTTGGGATCGACTGTATTCGGGTGCTTGAGGGCGTCGTAAATGCTGCCATCGTAGCTGGCCTGTCCCCACATGCCCGACTTCAGGATGATGCCCTTGTTTACATAAGGGCCCTCAATCTTGTCGGCCACCGCAACGCCCAGGGCCGAACGAGGTGAATCGCCTTTGCAGGCGTTGTAGTACATGTAGTACCTGCCATCGGCAAGCCGTATCACGTCGGGCGCCCACAAGGTGTTGGTCTGCGCCCAGTTGAACGTCTCCGCCAATTCGGTATAGACGTTGGCGGAGCCGTTCAGGAACAGCTTGTTGGTTGCGCTGACGGAGCTGGTGATCTGCGTCCAGTTCATCAGGTCCGTGGATTTGGCCGATGCCAGGTGGGACCCGAACACATAGTACGTACCGCCACTCCTGATCACGGAAGGGTCATGCACCGAGGCGTTCTGGAATGTCACCGGCGCATAAGGCGCCTCGGCTGCGGCAGGCAGGGACAGCATGGAGGAAGCCAATACAACAGCAGCTCCCCACAGCGGGAAAGGTTTGGTCACGTTCGTCTCCAATTATGTTTGTACGCAAGTTAGCGCGACGAAAATGGCGTGTCCAATGACCTTTTCCCTTGCAGCGATCACGAAAACGGCATCAACGCAAACGCGACCGCAGGAATGCGCACCCCTCATCGAGCGCAGCGGCGCCCTCCGAAAAATGCTCTACGTCCTTGAAGAACTGGATGAAACCATGCTGCTGGCCCTTATACACCCTGGCCTGCGCCTCAACGCCGGCCTCGTTCAATGACTGGGCAAAGGCGACGCCCTCGTCTCTCAACGGATCAAGTTCACCAACCTGCACCAGGGCCGGCGGCAAGTTTGCGTGGTCCGCCCATAACGGCGCAACCAGCGGGCCATCCGGATCGACACCATGCGGAAGGTAGGCCGCGATCACTTTGCTGTTCATGCTGCGCGTAGGGAAATTCTTTTCGCCGTACTCTTTCCATGAGCCGGTATCCATCCGGTTACTCAGCGCTGGATACATCAGCCACTGCGCAGCGATTGCGGGACCCGCCCGATCCCGCGCCAGGATCGCAACAGCCGCCGCCAGGTTGGCGCCGGCACTGTCGCCACAGACAGCGATCCGTTGCGGGTTGTCGCCCAGGTTACGCCCCTCTTTCGCCAGCCATTCGAGCACGGCATACACGTCATCCAGGCCTGCTGGAAACGGGTGCTCGGGCGCCAACCGGTAGTCAACTGCGACGACCAGCGCTGCGGACCGATTCGCCACAGCGCGCACCAGCACATCATGCGTTTCGAGATCGCCGGCGACAAAGCCGCCGCCATGGGCAAACAGGACCAGGGGCAAAGCCCCTTCACCCGCCCCCTGCGGTACATAGAGCCGCGTCGGAATCATGCGCGCCGGCTGCTCCGCATTGATCCAAAGAGTACGGACTTCGGCAACGGGGTCTGGCGTCCCGGCGGCAGAAATCTTCGAACAATAGTTGCCGCGCATTTCTTCTGCAAACTTCGCAAGCTCCGCATCGGCTCCAGCTGGACTTTGCATGGTTTCTCCTGTGATTGCATTCAAATGTCATCAAACTGTAACCTTGCCCGGCTATGATCCGATATTTTGCATGCCCAACCGAATCTACAACGTGCTCTTTCTCAGCACGCAAAATGCTGCTCGCAGCATCATGGCCGAGGCACTGTTGAATGCCGTAGGCCGCGGCCGTTTCCGCGCCTTCAGTGCCGGCAGCCATCCCGCCGGCAAGCTCAATCTTTTCGCTGTCGAGCAGATCCGCGCCCTCGATGAAACGCTGAGCGGATTACGCAGCAAATCTTGCGACGAATTCTCCGCGGCCGGCGCGCCGGAGATGGACTTCGTGATCACCTTATGCGATATGGCGTCCGGCGAACCGTGCCCGGTCTTGCCCGGCCAACCTGCAACGGCAAATTGGAACTTCCCCGACCCTGCTGCATCGCAAGGATCGGTGGAGGAAACCCGCCAGGAGTTCTTCACCGTTTGCCGCGAGATCAAGACACGCCTGGAGATCTTCCGCAACCTGCCGGAAGAAGCGCTTGACAAAATGGCACTGCAACGCAAAATAGCGAGGATCGCTGGCGTCCAGCTTTAACCCTCGGTTGGGAAACATCAACACATGCTCACTCGGTTACGTTCTGTCGCCTTCTCACTCTCCATGGTGTGCATGGGCGCCGCACAGGCAGGCGGCCTCGAATTCCGCTTTAACGACGCGGCAGCCCGTCTTTACAGCGCGGCAGTGCAAAAAGGCGAGATCGACGCCGCCACCGCGGAATCGATTTGCCGCCTGCCGGAAACGGCGGCAATGGTGCGCAAAATGAGGTTGAAGGACAGCGATGCCTTTATCGAGTACTTGCGTGGCCTGGGACATGATGCAAAAAAGGTCGATCTCGCGGCCCAGGTGCAATCCGAGTTCGCGCGCGAAGATGGCAGCAAGTTTGCGCAGGCAGCGACTGAGATCACGCGCCAGCTCAAGGCCTATGTGCCGCCGGAGTTCTCGGCCAGCCTGACTGTGCACTTCCTCTTCGGCGGCAAAGCAATGGGCTTCGCCTTCGACGACATGCGCGACGATGTCTACGTCGACCTGTCGCGCTTTACCCAGGCGACGCCGCAGGAGCTGGCCGAGGTGGTATCCCACGAACTGTTCCACGCCGTCCAGTCGCATGTGATGACGGCTCCGCCGCGGCCACCGGCTGGCATGCCTCAATCGGCCACCGGCAAGATCTGGATGAACCGGCTGCTGTACGACCTGGTGCAGGAAGGTACCGCGGAGATCTTCTCGCATCCGATTGCCGACCGTCCGGCCACGCCATTCTCCACGCGCGGCAAGGAACGCATCTCGCGCAACCTTGCCCGCATGAAGAATATTGCAGCCCTGATGGAAACCAGCAGCCTGCGCCTGCTGCTGGCGCCACCGCGCGACGAAGACCATTACGACCGCATTTACGGCATGCTTTTCTACGGCGACTTCAACGACCTCGGTTACGACATGGGCTGGGTCATGGCCAACGCCATCGAACGCAAGGACGGCAAGCAGGCTATCTTCCGCCTGCTGCAGGGCGAACCGAAGCAGTTCGTCCTGCGCTACCAGCAGATCGCGGAAGGCGACCCATCCCTGTTCCGCTTTAACGAAGACTTCCTGAGTGCCGTGCGGGCTTTGTAGCCTTGGCGTGGGCCCTTATTCCCAGGCCCGCGCCTGCGAACGGTATCCCGTCCAAGTGAAGCCAAAGCCAATCGACAGCCCACTATTCTTGCGGAACAGCGGGCTGTCGCGATTCGCAGCGTGCGTGTAATTGTCGTAGCGGGTAAAGCCAAACAGGCGCCAGTCGGGCGTCACCCGGTGCGACAGGCTGAAGCCGAGCCGCGTCATCATCAGGCCGCCATCGGCCTGGTAGGCCGGACGCGTTGCGGTTGCATACTGCGGTGCGACTTCATAGAAGTATTGGTTCAGGCGCGCGTTACCGAACACCGCGCCGATGTTGGCGTCGGCCTGCCATCGCTGGTTATGGTCGCTGGTTTCGAACACCAGGCGCGGTTCGAACACCAGGCCCTGGCGCCGGAAGCCATTCCCCAGTTCAAGCGGAACGCGGAGCGGCAGCTCCAGCCTTACCCGGTTGGGCGCCGACGGCTCGGACAACAACACTTTCAGCCTCGGGCCGAATTCCAGCAGCGAGTGCAGGTCAGGCATGCCGGCACGCGCCGGCACGTCATCGGAACGAGCCGGCAGCGACATCTGGAATCCAAGGTCCAGGTCCACGCGCTCCGTATCGAACAAACGCGCGCTCACGCCGGAACGGTCCGCCCGCAGCACTTTGCCGCGATAGATCAGCATCGGCAGCACCAGCCCGCGCGTTTCGCGGTCGGCGGAGCCGGGATAGGCCGGCGTGGAGGCTGCGCCACCAAACAGGCCAACTTCCCATAACGGCAAATCCGGGTCCGGCGTCGGCGCCGCCCCAGCCGGCAAGGCAAACGCCAGCATTGCGATGCCAGCCCACGCGCGCTGCTTCATATTCAGTACTCCAGAACTAGACGGTGAAAAATGGCGTTGATGATACAGCCAAAATCGCAGGCTAACCATGCCATAATTACTTTTTTCACAAGACCCGGAAGCCATGAAGCCTGCCGCCATTTTGCCCATCCTGTTGTTGCTGACTGCCTGCGGCCGCAACGCCGCAGACGCGCGCCCGGACCAATCGGAACAACTGGCCAGCAACAATACGATGAATTGCGTGGTTGGCGACCTCAAACTGGCCGGCAAAGGAGCGCCGGCGATCGGGGTCGCCAGTTTCGGCATCCAGGGCGACAGCATCACCGGTTTTGGGCTTAGCCTCAATGTCGAGCAAGCGAACAAGGTGCACGAGGTCTCAAGCTCCCTCATGTCCTTGCCGATGCAATCTGGCACCTACCACTTCCCGTCACTGGCTGAACCGGGCATGACGCTGGCTTCCTACACTCTCAGGACCAAGGATCATGATTTGCTGAAGGGGTACAACGGCGGCACCTACAGCCAGCATTTTTCGCCGATCGAGAACGACCCTGAAGCAAAGCTCAAGATCCAGGTGAACCGGATGATCGTGTCGGATGCGCCGCTGCCTGGCTTCAAACGGATCCATGCCGTGGGCTGGTTCGAATTCAATGCAGCGACCCTGCCGGGCGCCTCCCCAAGCGATGCTTGCCTCCAGGATGGCATTCAGCGTTCAATCGTCGGCGCCAACGCCGGCAAGCGCATGCTGCCTCTCTTTGACGCCAAAGTATGCGGCGCGGAGAAGAAGCACATCCAGTGCGATTTCGATGTTGTGGCCGACCTTGTCACGCTGAAGTAGCCGGCCCGCTGGCTCAAATATGCAGCGCATGCCCCAGGGCGCGCAGCGCTGCCTCCTGGATCGCTTCCCCCAAGGTTGGATGGGCGTGGATCGTGCCTGCCACATCCTCCAGCGTCGCCCCCATCTCAATGGATTGGGCAAACGCGGCGGACAGTTCCGACACCGCTTTTCCTACCGCTTGCCAGCCGACGATCAGGTGATTGTCGCGGCGAGCCACCACTCGCACGAAACCATCCTTCGATTCGAGCGACATGGCGCGCCCGTTAGCGGCAAACGGGAACATGGCTTCGATGCAGTCCATTCCCTGCGCACGCGCAGCCTGCGGAGTCGCCCCCACGACTACCACTTCCGGGTCGGTGAAGCACACCGCTGCGATGGCCGCCGGGCTGAAATGGCGGCGCTTGCCGCTGATGATTTCGGCCACCATCTCGCCTTGCGCCATCGCCCGGTGCGCCAGCATCGGTTCGCCGGTCACGTCGCCGATTGCCCACACGCCGCGCATGGAAGTCCGGCACTGGTCGTCGACCTTGATGAAGTGGCCGTCCATATCGATGCGCAGCTTTTCCAGGCCAAAGCCGCGTGTGTTGGGGCGTCGGCCGACAGCGACCAGCACCTGGTCCGCCGCCAACGCGGACTCCTCGCCCGCACCGTTGCGGATGCGCACGGAGCCTTCTGCCTGGTCCAGGCCGAGCACCGAGCAGCCCAGGTGGATTTCCACGCCCAGGCCCTTGAGCGCAATCGCCACCGGGCGAGTCAGGTCGCTGTCATAGGCGGGCAACACGCGCTCCTGCGCCTCCACCACGTGCACCTGCGCCCCCAGCTTGGCATAGGCAATGCCCAGTTCGAGGCCGATATAGCCTGCTCCGACCACCACCAGCTGGCCTGGAACGGTCTTGGGCGAGAGCGCCTCCGTTGCGCTGATCACCTTCCCGCCGAACGGCATGAAGGGCAACTCCGTAGCGTGAGAGCCGGTGGCCAGCAGCAGGTGCTCGCAACCGATGCGTTGGGGACTTTCGCCATCGCGTACCACTTCAACGGTCTTGCCGTCGACAACATTGGCCCATCCTTTCACGACCCGCACGCCGCTTTTCTTCAGCAGTGCCGCCACGCCGCTGGTAAGGCGCCCGACGATGCCGTCTTTCCACAGGACGGTCTGTCCGATATCGATGCGCGGCGCCTGCACCGAAATGCCGAGCGAAGATCCGCTTGCAAAATGGCTGGCCTTTTCAAATTCCTCCGCCGCATGGATCAGGGCTTTGGAAGGGATGCAGCCGACATTGAGGCAGGTGCCTCCCAGTTCGTCAGCTTCGACCAGCGTGGTGGGAATGCCAAGCTGGCCGGCGCGGATGGCCGCGATGTAGCCGCCAGGACCGCCGCCGATCACCAGCAGCGTAGTGGTGTGTTGGTTCATCAATTACTCCACAAAGAGCATCGCTGGGCATTCCAGCAAAGCGCGAATGGCTTGTACAAACTGCGCCGCGTGCATGCCGTCGACCACGCGGTGGTCGAACGAGGACGAGAGATTCATCATCTTCCGGATGACGACCGCGCCCTGCCGTACCATCGGCCGCTCCACGATCTTGTTGACGCCGATGATGGCGACTTCGGGATGGTTGATCACTGGCGTGGTGACGATGCCGCCCAACGGCCCCAGACTGGAAATGGTGATGGTTGAACCGGACAATTCGTCGCGCGTGGCCTTGCCTGTACGCGCCGAGTCGGAAAGGCGCCCGATCTCCGCCGCGCACGACCACAGGTCGCGCGCCTCCGCATGACGCATCACCGACACCATCAGGCCGGCGTCGGTCTGGGTCGCTACCCCCAGGTGGACTGCACCGTACTGGGTAACGACGCCGGCATCGTCATCGAAGCGCGCGTTCATCTGCGGGAACTGGCGCAGCGCAACCACCAGGGCGCGCGCCAGTAAGGGCAGCACGGTCAGCTTGCCACGCTCCTTGCCCCACTGCTCGTTCAGCCTGACACGAAGGCTCTCAAGTTCGGTGACATCGATCTCCTCCACGTATGAGAAGTGCGGAATGCGGCGCTTCGATTCCTGCATCTTCTGCGCGATCTTGCGGCGCAGGCCGATCAGTGGAATGGTCTGTTCCGTGTGAACCTCGCGGTAGCCGCCAGCGCCGGCCACCGGTGCGCCCTGGACGCCGCGCGCGGCATACGCGTCAAGGTCGGCGTGCAGGATGCGGCCAGCGGGGCCGCTGCCGTGCACGAACTGCAGTTCGATGCCCATGTCCCACGCACGCTTGCGCACGGCCGGCGAAGCGAGCGGACGTTCGCCGGGTTCGCGCGAGACGCGGGACGCCGCTGGCGCCGCGGCGGCTGGCGGCACGTGCGCCGCCGGCGTGGCGACGGGGAGCGCAGCCTGTACCGGCTGGGCAGCGGCGGCAACCGGCAGCGAAGCCTGCGCCGGTGCAGGCGCCGGAGCTGCAGGCTTGGCCGGCGCGCCAGCCGAACCGGCTTTCAGGTTCCCTTCCCCCTCCACTTCGATATGAATCAGGTCCGCCCCCACGGCCATTACCTGTCCCGCCGCTCCGCCCAGCATGGCCACGGTGCCATGCACCGGCGAAGGAATCTCAATGGTGGCCTTGTCGGTCATGACGTCAGCCAGGATCATGTCCTCAGTGACCGCATCCCCTACCTTGACATGCCACATGACCAGTTCGACTTCTGCAATGCCCTCACCGATGTCGGGCATTTTGATGACGTGAATACCCATCTTTATGCCTCCACCGTACGTTTGAACGCCGCGCCAACGCGCGCGGGCCCCGGAAAATACGCCCACTCCTGCGCATGCGGGTATGGGGTATCCCATCCCGTCACCCGCTCGATCGGCGCTTCCAGATGGTAGAAGCAATGTTCCTGCACCAGCGACACCAGTTCGGCCCCGAATCCGCAGGTGCGGGTGGCCTCATGCACCACCACGCAGCGCCCGGTTTTCTTGACCGACTCGACAATCGTCGCCAGGTCCAGCGGCCAAAGGCTGCGCAAGTCGATGATCTCGGCGTCGATGCCGGTCTCGCGCGCCGCAGCCTCACAAACCCACACCATGGTGCCGTAAGCCAGCACGGTGAGCTGTTTGCCCGGACGGAAAACAGCAGCCTTGTCGAGCGGCACCGTGTAATAACCTTCCGGCACTTCGCCCAACGGGTTCTGCGACCAGGGCACCACCGGCTTGTCGTGGTGCCCGTCGAACGGCCCGTTGTAGAGGCGTTTCGGTTCGAGGAAAATCACCGGGTCGTCGTTCTCGATCGATGAAATGAGCAGCCCTTTCGCATCGTAAGGATTCGACGGCATCACAGTCCGCAAACCGCATACGTGGGCAAATACCGCCTCCGGGCTTTGGCTGTGGGTTTGCCCGCCGTAGATGCCGCCGCCGCACGGCGTCCGGATCGTGATCGGCGCCGTAAAGTCGCCCGCCGAGCGGAAGCGTAACCGCGCGGCCTCCGATACAATCTGGTCGTACGCCGGATAGATATAGTCGGCAAACTGGATTTCGATACAAGGGCGCAGGCCATAAGCACCCATGCCGATTGCCACGCCAACGATGCCGCCTTCGGAAATCGGCGTGTCGAACACGCGCGATTTGCCGTATTTCTTCTGCAGGCCTTCGGTGCAGCGGAAAACGCCGCCAAAGTAGCCTACGTCCTGGCCGAAGACCACGACGTTTTCGTCCTTTTCCATCATCACGTCCATCGCCGAGCGCAGCGCCTGGATCATGGTCATGGAAGTCTTTACCGTGTTTTCCGCCATCTCAGATCCCCAGTTGCTGTCGTTGCACGCGCAGATGTTCCGGCATGTCCTTATAGATGCCGTCAAACATTTCCGCCGGGCTGAAGGTATGGCCGCTGGCCATGGTGCCGTATTGCTCGGCTTCCTTCTGCGCGGCCAGCACTTCGGCCTCCAGGCGCTTCTGGGTTTCCTCGTGCTCCTGCTCGGACCAGGCCCCGGCTTTGATCAGATACTGCTTCAGGCGCGCAATCGGATCGCCCAGGGGGAAATGCGACCAGTCGTCGCCAGGGCGGTATTTGGACGGATCGTCCGAGGTCGAATGCGGCCCGGCGCGGTAGGTAACCCATTCGATCAGGCATGGCCCAAGGTTGCGGCGTGCCCGTTCGGCGGCCCAGCGCGAGGCCGCGTACACGGCCAGGAAATCATTGCCGTCGACGCGCAGCGATGCGATGCCGCAGCCGACGCCGCGTGCAGCAAACGTGGTGTCCTCGCCACCGGCGATGGCCTGGAAGGTCGAGATGGCCCACTGGTTATTGACCACGTTGAGGATGACCGGTGCGCGGTACACGTGGGCGAAAGTCAGCGCAGTGTCGAAGTCCGCCTCGGCCGTGGCGCCATCGCCGATCCAGGCCGAGGCAATCTTGGTATCGCCCTTGATCGCCGATGCCATGCCCCAGCCCACGGCCTGGATGTATTGCGTAGCCAGGTTGCCGGAGATCGAGAAGAAGCCTGCCTTCTTCACCGAATACATCACCGGCAGTTGCCGGCCCTTGAGCGGGTCGCGTTCGTTGGACATCAGCTGGCAGATCATGTCCACCATCGGGTAGTCGCGCACGACAAGAATGCTTTGCTGGCGGTAGGTCGGAAAGCACATGTCGTCAACATTCAGCGCCAGCGCCTGCGCGGTGCCGATCGCCTCTTCGCCCAGGCTCTGCATATAGAACGACATTTTCTTCTGGCGCTGGGCCATCAGCATGCGGCTGTCGAAAATCCGGGTCTTCATCATGGCGCGCATGCCCTTGCGCACGACTTCGATATCGATTTCCGGCACCCAGGGCCCGACCGCGTTGCCGTCGGCATCGATCACGCTGATCAGCGAGTACGCGAGATCGCGCGTATCCATGGGCGACACGTCGACTTCGGGACGCCGCACGGCGCCGGCCGGTGACAGGCGGAGATAGGAAAAATCAGTTGCACAGCCTGGACGTCCCGTCGGTTCGGGCACGTGCAGGCGAAGTGGTTCGCCCTTGCTCATTCAGATTCCTTCAATTGCGATGGTGACGCAGGATCAATCCGGGCGCCTTACGCGGGTAGCGGCAGGCTGCCGGGAATGTGGAACCGCCCGTTGCGGATGGCAAAGCGGGCACGAAAAAACATTTCCTCAAAAGCAACGCTAGGGTAGCACGCTTTTCCGCTCTCATGCACCACGCTGGAGCAATGAAAAAGCACCACAATTAAAGTTTCGTAAATAAACTGCCGTAAAGGGGGAATGAGCTCCATATCCTCACTCTCCAACTGGCAGCCTGCCAGCCGCTACGTGCCCACGACCAGCCGAAACACGAATCCGGTCGTTGCCGGGATCGCGGCGGCATCGGCAACACCGCCTTCTGCCATCGTCACCTTGAGCGAGGAAGCGATTGCTGCCGCTTCGGCGCCGATCCCAGCCAGCCTGCGATACCAGGACCTCGGCGCGGACATGCTCAAGCAGCTTGGCGCCGGCGTGGCAATTCCGCCGAACCATGCCAAGTTGCCGGATACCGTCGATAACAAGTTCGCCTTGAGTATTGCGACTCGGAGCGGAGCCAAGGTCGAACTTACGCTGGCGGATGTCGATGGCGAAATGATCTATCAGGTCAGTTCAAGCGAAAAACTGAATGAAGACGAGCGCAAAGCCATATCCGGCCTGGCTGCTGGATTCCAGGCAGCCATAGACGGCATGACAGGTAGCAGCCCTCAAGTGAAGCTGGCTGGCCTTACCCAGCTGGATGGCAAGTTCCTTCAATCCATTGACTTCCATGCCGAGGTCGCGGGTCCCGGACCGGAAGCCCGGACTTTGGATTTCCGCATCGACGACTCGCTGCGGAAAGTGAGTATTGGCGGCCCCGATGGCCATGCTGAAGTCAACGTGGATACCAGCACATCGGAGCACCTGGGCACCAGGAAGCAGCAGACAAAAGCCATTAACAGCTATCTGGCCCAATTCGACCAGGCAGTCGCGCGCGGCCACGGCGACAAGAAGCTGATGTCCATGTTCAAGGACGCCTTTTCCGACATGAACCGGACCGCCTTCGCCGATGATCGGGACGACTTTCTCACCACACCCTCGAAGTGGCAACTGAACGCCGACGACCGTTCCGCCTTGACCGGGCTTTCCGATTTCAGTGCGGCCCTTACCCAGACCCCGAAATCCAGCAATCCGCTCAAGGCGCGCGAGGAGGACACGTTCTCCTACCAGGTGTCGCAAACGACCAAGGTGGATGGTACGAAGCGCGACGACCGCAAAATTGGCCAAAGCCAGCAATCGCGCCTGAACGCCCAGTTCCACACGGACATCGGCAAATCCAGCCCGCCATTTTTCGATGGGACGCTGCAAACCCAGAACTATGAGTATCATCGGATTGACGACAGCGCCAGCAGCGAAGTATCGCTGAATTACAGGGAAGGCAAGCTCAAGAAAGCAACCCTGCAACAAACCGCCAGCCAATCGGAGCAGGTTCAGACCTTCATCCTCGGCAAGCTGAAGTCGGACAAGACCATCCCGAGCCAGCAGTCACTCATTCGCGACCTGCTGCCCTCGCTCACGTCGTACGAGCACATTCAAGGCGAGGACACACTGAACGAGAATGTCTTCCTGCCCGGTTCCCCCGGCGAACTCGCCGCGCGCGCCCAGCGTTTCTGAATTCCTATTGGCCAAACTCTTGCGGCCGATAACGCGTCAGGATTGCCTGGATAGTGCCGCGCGCCTTGAGTGTCGCAATCGCCTTGTTCAGTTCCCCTATACCTAGCTTTCCGCCGGCACGGACAGCGCAATAGGTATCGAAATCGGTAATCTTCACGCTGTGCGGGGCCAGCCGTGCCCGCTCCGCATGGACCTTGCGCTGGTAGTCGAAATAGATGCGATTCGTCACAATGAAGTCGAAGCGCTGAAGCAGCAGCTTCTCCAGGTTCTGGCTATCGTTGGCGGCGTTGTCACGCAAGATTGCGGGCCGCAAGTGTTCAAGCTCCGGATACCGGTAGCCCCGGACCGTGCCCACTCGCAAGCCAGCCAGGGCATTCAAGGAGGCCGGCACTGGCGTTTCACGTCGCATGGCAACGATCATGCGGTTTGAAATGATCGCATCGGACCAAAGGAAGGTCTGGTTGTCCAGCCATTCGGGCCTCAAGTCGCAAAGCAAGTCGGCATGCCCTCGCAACAGCGCACCTTCCACCCGGGTGCGTGGCAGGATCAGGTACCTTGGCTGCTGGTGCAGCACCCTGCCTAACGCGTCGCCGAATTCCTTCAGTATTCCTCCCCTCAGCTCTTCATCGCGGATGTCGGTCATCGGCATGCCGCTGCCATTCGAGATGGCCATCACCAGTTCGGACGCATGCACACACTTTGCGCTTAGCAGAACGGCAAGCAGCAGGCGGCGCGCAAGGTACAACACCATCCGGTCTCGTTGTTCTCCGGGCCACTTGACCCACGTCATGGTTACTAGCCTCAGCTGCATTTATTTTAGTTTCCGGACGATATGACTGAATTAAAGGGGAATCCATGACACCACGCACAATGCTCTGTTGCGCATTATTGGCTGCGACGTCCGTCTTTTCTGTGCGAAGTGCAACGTGCAGTGAAATCTCCAGCGCTGGCGGCCGCACCACTGCGACCAATGCATTGCGGCAATTTTACGCCAGCGAGGGCAACAAACACGCGTGGGCGGGCGAAAACCTTGAGATGGCGAAGCAGGCGCTGCAGCACTTGCAAAATGCCGAACAATACGGCCTGGCCGCCGGCGTCTATACGGTCCAGACCGACATGCCCCCAGCTTCTGCCAGCAATCCGGAACAAGTGGCCCGGTTCGACTTCGAGCTGACCGCTTCGGTGCTGAACTTTCTTACCGACCTGCATTTCGGCCGCGCTGCACCAGACTACCGCTGGTATGCCGGATCGGAACCGCACGCGGATTTCGATCCCGCCGAGTTGCTGCGAAAAGCCCTCAAGGAGCGGCGACTCGACGCAGCAATCGCGGCGGCCGAGCCACGCAACCCGTTCTACCACCGGGTAAAACAGACGCTGGCCCATTACCGGAAACTGGCGCCAAGCGTCGATCGTCTTGCACCGCTTCCAGCACTGCCCGCGGATGCCAAGCTGCGGGTCGGCATGCCGTACGCCGGCATCGGCAGCCTTGTCGAACGCCTTACCTTGCTCGGCGACATGAGCGACCCCGTAGCTGCCAGAGATGGCATCTACACTTCAGACATTGAGGCGGCGGTCAGGCATTTCCAGATGCGGCACGGCTTGGCGCAAGATGGCGTCATCGGCCGTGCAACCATATCCGCCCTCTCGGTCCCGCTCTTCTACCGCATCCGGCAGCTCGAGCTGACTCTTGAACGACTGCGCTGGATGCCTGCCCTCCCGCCCGGCCCGCTCATCGTGGTCAACGTACCGTCCTACCGCTTGTGGGCCCTGGACACACGAACACCCGCCAGCCCGCCCCAGGTCGAAATGCGGGTAATCGTCGGCAACGCCGCCCGCACACCGACCCCGCTCTTCATCGGGGAGCTGCGCTACCTCGAATTCAATCCTGCCTGGAATGTCCCGCGCAGCATCGAGCAGGCCGAGATCATCCCGAAGCTCGCACGCGACCCAGCCTACCTCCAGCAACAGGACATGGAACTGGTGAGCCGGGACGGGCGCGTGTTTACCGGAGGCGACGCGCTGGCGGCCTTGCGCGCCGGCGCCGTACGGGTACGGCAGCGGCCCGGTGCGCGCAATGTGCTTGGCGCAGTCAAGTTCGCCATGCCAAATCCAATGAACATCTATCTCCATGCGACCTCCGCGCAAGAGCTGTTCTCCCGCCACAGGCGCGACTTGAGCCACGGCTGCATACGGCTGGAGCAACCGGCCGCACTCGCGGAGTTTGTCTTGCGCGATCAAGGGACGTGGGACAGCGACGCCGTACGCGAGGCGATGCAACCAGGGCCGACAAGAACCGTGCTGCTCGATACGCCGGTACCGGTTGTCCTGCTCTATGCCACAGCCGTCGTGGACCGCCAGGGACGCGCCCTTTTCCTGGAAGATATCTATGGCTTGGACAAAAGACTTATCCGTAACCTGGAGCTGCAACGCACCGCCGCTCCGAGGATTGGTCCGGCATCGTTTAAAAACCATGCCGATTACCGATGGTGAGAGTCGACGCGCCGTATAAGATTGACATCACTGGCACTGCCCTTCGCAGTTGCCTCACTTTGAGAAAGGATAAGCCTTGAAACTGATGTCCGCCCGTATCGCGCGCCAATTCACGGCCGCCGCATTCTGCCTGTCCTCATTTGCTATCGCCGCACCTGCTTCCGCCGGCCCTGACTGGGCGATCGACGTCGCCGGTGGCGAGGATCACCCCTTGATCCAGCGCTATAACAATTCCTGGATGATGGCCTACAAAAAGATAGGCTTCGACCAGACGACTTTCCCGGGCAAACTGGGCCTGGACAGCCACAATGCCTTCGTCAACCCGATCACGGTAGAGGGCCAGATTACCCGCATGGTGTACTTCGCGCCTCTCGGCAAAACACCGTTGGAAGTGCACCGCAACTACGAGCAGGCGCTGAAGGCTGCCGGCTTCAAAGCCAGCATCAGCTGCACCCCGCGCGACAGCGGTTGCGAACACATGCGCTATGGCTTTGACGATCATTACAGCAGCATGAAGGAGGCTGATTTCCGTGCCAGCCGGGCCCGTCATCCGGAAAAATCCGCCTTGAACAACCAGATGTTTTCGCTGGGCGGCACGAACATGCTCGGAACCGATGACCTCTATTTCACTTATGGCACCTTGACCAAGGATGGCAATACCGTCCACGTGATGCTCAACACCGGCAAGGTCTATCGCACCGATTTCACCACCACTTATATCGAGATCGCCGAACCTAAAGCCATGCAGGGCGGCCAGGTGACTGTCAACGCCGACGCATTGAAGACCGCCTTGCAGTCCAGCGGCAAAATCGCCCTCTACGGCATTTACTTCGATACCGGCAAGGCGGAAATCAAAGCCGCCGAATCCAAGACGCAGCTGGACGAAATGGCGAAACTCCTCAAGAGCCAACCTGCACTCAAGGTCTACATCGTCGGCCACACGGATAACCAGGGCAACCTGGACGCCAACCAGGCCCTGTCACAGCAACGTGCGCAGGCCGTGGTCGCCGCGCTCTCCAGGCAATACCAGATTGCTGCCAGCCGCCTTGCAAGCAAAGGCGTCGCCAGCCTGGCGCCCGTCGCTTCCAACGGGGATGAAGCCGGCCGCGCCAAGAACCGCCGGGTCGAACTGGTCGTTCAATAACGTATCTCCTCTCCGCGCCACCAGCCGGTGGCGCGCGCCGATCCGCCGCCATACATTGCCTTCGTTGCAACAATACGACAAGGTGGCCGTGCGGAGACCTCCTCGTAAGTTTCCGCGCGCGCAAGCTTTGCAAAGTTGCATACACTGAAACAGTTCCAACAAGAGACCAGTAAGCGCATTGCTTGCGAATGAATACCAACTTACGAGGACTGAACGCATGAAAATACCTGGCAAGCACAAGGCACCGGCATTCCGCCGCTCCCACTGCACCCATGCTGTTTTACTTGCACTTGGCACCATGGGCTTGAGCGCTTACGCTCAGCCTATGCCGCGCGTTGAGATCACCGGCTCCAGCATCAAGCGCATCGAAGGCGAGACAGCACTGCCAGTTGAAGTGATCAAGCGCGAAGATATTGAGAAGACCGGCGTGACCACTGCCGCCGAACTGATGCAAAAGCTTTCCTCCAATGTCGGCGGCCTCACCGACGGCACCAGCACCAGCGACGTCATGGGTGGACAGCGCGGCTTTAACGGCGCCAACCTGCGCGGTCTTGGTGTCTCGAGCACGCTGGTATTGCTGAACGGCCGTCGCATGGCCAACTTCGCCAGCCCTGGCGACAACTCCGGCGTCGACCTGAACAACATCCCGGCCGGCGCAATCCAGCGCGTCGAAGTGCTCAAGGACGGCGCCTCCGCGATCTACGGCACCGATGCCATGGGCGGCGTGATCAACTTCATCACCCGCAAGGATTATCAGGGTGGCGATGCCAGCGTGTATGCGCTGCGCACGGACGAAGGCGGCGGCGGCAAACGATCGGCCACGCTGTCGGGCGGCTTCGGTAATCTGAGCACTGACCGCTACAACGTGTTCGGCACATTGGACGTGCAGAAGACCGACCGGCTGGCGAGTTCGCAACGCAAATTCATGCAGGAATACAGCCTGCCCGACCGCCTGTCGCCACAACTGTCAAGCTACACCTTCCCCGCCAACGTCGACTTGACCGCGGCTCAACTGGCGACCCTGAACAATTCGGGCTACCTGAAAGGCTCCGGCCCCGGCGGAACCTGGGTGCCGTCGCCGGGCCGGCGCGTCAACTTCGGCAAGGACTCCTGCGTGAACGGCAGCCCGAATGTGGTGCGTCCGCTCGGTCCCGGCGGCACGGAAGGCTGTTCCTTCAATTACATGGGTGACTCGGAAATCTATCCGGACGCAAAGAAGCGGAACTTTATCGGCCGCGCAACCTTCCAGCTAGCGGACGCCCATCAACTGTTTGCGGAAGTTCTCTTGAGCAAAGCCGAGACCAGCTACGCCGCATCGCCGGCGGTCTCGAGCGCCATCAACGGCACCACCACCGGCATCTTCCTGCCGGCCCACCTGCAAGCGAAGACGGGTATCACGACGCCGGTCAACTTCCGCTTCCGCCTGACCGACGCGGGCCGGCGCACGTCGGAAGTGACCAGCAAAGCGTCGCGCATCGTGCTTGGTGCGACCGGCACGGTGGGCGACTGGGAATACGATACCGCCTTTAACCACAGCGTCAACAAGGCCACCGACCTCGATATTGATGGTTGGGTTTCGCGCAGCAAAATGCTGGCTGGCATTGCCAGTGGCCAGTACAATCCGTTTGTCCCCGCCACCGACGAGTCGGGCCGCAAGTTCATGGACTCGATCAAGATCCGCGACGCTGCGCGAATTTCCAAAGGCACCAGCGACAGCATAGACGGCAAGCTGACCCGCGCTTTGATGGCGCTGGGCGGCGGCAATGCCATGCTGGCCGTGGGCGCCGAACTGCGGCGCGAGAAGACCGAGTTTACTTCCACCGACGCACTGCGAAGCAATGACGTGCAGGGTGACCGCTCGAGCTCCGACGAATTGCTGGCGGACTCCTCCAATTCGCGCGACATCGCCGGGGTCTACGCCGAGATCAACGCCCCCTTCAGCAAGGAATGGGAGGCCCAGTTCGCCGTCCGGTACGATCGCTACAAGGGCGTGCACGACCCGCTGACCAACGTCACGACGTCGGCGCTGAACACGACCAATCCAAAAATTGCGGTCAGCTACCGGCCGAGCAAGGCAGTCCTGGGCCGCGCCTCCTTCGGTACCGGCTTCCGTGCACCGTCGATTGCCGAAATGTTCCTGCCGGTGCGCTCCGATACCACGGCCAGCTTCGTGAAAGACCCGGTCTCCGGCGAAGTTGCGCAGTTCGACGTGGACCGTTACGGCAACCCGCAACTGAAGCCGGAAAAATCCAAACAGTTTTCTGCCGGCGTGGTACTCGAACCCAGCAAGAACTGGACCGCCAGCCTTGACTACTGGATTATTCGCAAAACCGACATCATTTCGGAAATCGGCGAACAAACCGTGTTTGACAACCCGGTCTATTACAACGATCCGGACATCGTGGTGCGCGACGAGGATGGCTTCGTATCCTTCCTGCAGTTCAAGAAAGAGAACCGGGGGAAACTCAACACTTCCGGGCTCGATGTTGCACTCAACTGGTACGGCGACGCCACTTCCATGGGGCGCTTCAGCGCCAGCCTGAACGGCACGCTGATCACGAAATACAAATTCCAGTCCGACCCGCATTCGCCGATGACGAATGGCCTCGGCGTGTTCCGCGACGACAAGGCCGTGCAGCGCTGGCGCCACAAGCTCAATATCGATTGGACCCAGGGTCCCGTCAACCTGAGCCTGGGCCACACCTTCTTCTCAAGCTATCGCGACCAGAACATCGAGGGCCTGGCCGATCCGGGCTGGAACGACCGCGACGTGAAAGCCTATTCGCTGTGGGACCTGACCGGCAGCTACGCGTTCAGCAAGAATCTCAAAGTGCGCGGCGGCGTGATCAATATGTTCGACACGCCGCCGCCATTTACCAACCAGTCGCGCTACTTCGAGGTGACCTGGGACCCGACCTATGGTGATCCACGCGGCCGCTCTTTCTTTGCCAACCTGCAGTACAAATTCTGACGCCGTGCCACAAGTCCCCGGGGAAGCAAGGCCTGCCCCCGGGACCTTCAGCCCGCGGGGCCTGTGCGACCGCTTGTCGTCACGGCGCATGCTGGTGGCAGCACCGCGCAATTGCCGACGCCAGGGACGGCCGGAGACGCGTTCTCACCCGCTTCGAATGAAGCCGCCTGATACGCCAACGGGAGACACAGCGTGAAGCGGCTTCCCTTTCCTGGTCCGTCGCTATGGGCCGAGAGCTCTCCTTCGTGCAACGCCGTGAGCTGCTTTGCTAGCGCCAGTCCCAGGCCAAGCCCGCCCTCCTTGCGGTCGGATGTCACCTTGGCCTGAACATAAGGCTCAAAGAGCGTGGCCAGGAGTTCCTTTGACATGCCAGCCCCATTGTCCTGCACGACGATCTGGGCAACGGTCGGCAGCGCCATCACGGACACCGAAATGCGGCCGCCCGCCGGAGTGTATTTGGCCGCGTTGATAAGCAAGTTCGACAGTATCTGCACGAGGCGAATCCGATCACCGCGGACGATAACCGGGGCGTCCGGCAAACGGCAGGCGCACTCATGCCCTTTGCGCGCGATCATTGGACGCGTCTGATCCAAGGCCTCGGCGATGACGGTTCGGATATCGATCCGCCGCTTTTCCAATCTGATGCGCTGCGTCCTCAGGCGTTCAACATCCAGCAGGTCGTTGACGATCGTAATCAAATTAGTGATCTGGTGGGCGATGGTGTCGCCAAGGCGCCGCGACTCATCTACGGTTTCGCCGCGGCCCCGCCTTAACACTTCTGCAGCCGCGCTGATCGGCGCCAGGGGATTCCTGAGCTCGTGGGCTAGTGTCGCCATGAATACGTCCTTGCGCTCGTGTTCAAGGCGCAATTCGTCCAGCGCCTGGCGCAGTTCGCGCTGCACCGAAGCACGCGCCCTATCCGCTGCAGACAAATGCAAGGCAAAGCGCCAAATGACCGTCACAAACAGAACAACCAAGGTCCACACGAACAATGGCAGCACGGCGTGGGCCTCGTAAAGGCCGGCCCGCTCGCCGGCAGACACCATCACGCCGGCCGTAACCGGGATCAGCACAGTCGGCAACAGCAAGCGCCGCGACATTACAGCTCCTGGCAAGTCCCCTGTGAAAGCACGCATCAGACCTTGATGGGGCTTCAGAAACAATGTTGCCAATGCCAGCAGAACCAATACTGTTGAAGTCAAGATGGAGGTGCCCTGCGTGGGCAGGATGCGCAGGAAGAAAGTGTCGCGAAATACGTATCCGCTCAGGTTGAGCACGGCAAGCAGCAGTACTGCTGCGGCACCGAACTGAGCTACCTTGATGTGGGGAGTGAACACCGACAGCAGGATTGCCAAGTGCAACGTGAGAAACATGCCGGCGGTCATTGCCGAGGAAAGGCTCTTCACCTGCTCAGATCCGCTTCTCGCCAGGATGAAAGGCGCTGGTGCCTGGCCGCTGAGATAGCACGCCTCGATGATCGCGCACAGTAACGCCGAGACGATAGCAACCAGAAATACAGCGGATCTTGGCGCCCTGTGGGCAAACAGGACGATACAGCCCGCTGTAAGCATCGAAAGTACGGCGGTGACCGGCACCATCGACGGCAGTCCAGGCGTAATCGAAATGAGTTGAGTGGCGCCGGTCGCCCACCCCATCAAATTCAGGAGAGAAATGATCGTACAAAGCCAGGCCATAGCCGTTATCAGCCTATGGCGCGGCGGTCCAAACGCCCTGCCTGGCTCAGCCATGACGGTTGCTCGCCTTCGCGGCAACCGTGAAGGACAGCTCGACGCTACCCGCCAAGCGGAAGCGTCCGTCGATCAAAAACATACTGGACCTCCGGTGGGTGGGACCAAGGTGGAAGTGTGGCAAAGGAATCCTGGCCACCATCGCTGTGACTTTTCCGCATATTACAGCACTACCGGTACTCTTGCGCGCGGTTGAGACGGCTGGGTTCGTCGTCAGCACGCGCCGCATGCAAAGGCGAAGAAAAATCAGCGCTCAAATTGAAGTGCAAGGTATTCGGCTTGCATTTGCCTCATTGCCGGGGTCTCGCGACGTGCGGCCGGTATCTGGCCGATCGAAGCCAGGCCGTCATGCACCGCCTCCTGCGCCGCAGCTGGACGGTCGGCAGCCAGCAGAAGTTTTGCCTTGCGAAGGTAGAGCTCGGGCAGGCCTTGGCCCTGCGCGATCATGGCATCGAGACGTCCCAGCGCGTCGTCCCACGCCTTGGCTTCGATGTCCAGGCTCAGGGACTTGTTCTGGAGCACGTACAGCATACCCAATCTTTGCATGCCTTCATCCAGACTGGAGTGCGCTTCGGTACGGGCACCCGCTTTGCTTTGCGCATCGGCAAGCTGCAGGTAATGCTCAGGCGAGGGTTCAGCTGCCTGGTTCACCGCGGTGCGGAACGACGTCGCGGCTGCGCCAAACTGTCCCTGCGCCAGCAGGATCTGTCCATAGAGGCTTTGTCCCCGCACTATCGCGCCCGGCTCGCCGTTCAACGTTGCCAGAAATTTTTCCACGTTGCGCCGTGCGTCAGGTAATCTGTTCAGCTTGAAAGCCTGCTCGGCCAAGTAATAGTAGGCGGATCGCTCCCCCGGATCCAGCTTAAGGGCCAACAGGAAGTCTTTTGTTGCGGACCTGTGATGGCCGTGTTCCATGTGAAGCCTGCCACGCATGACGAGCAACTTTGCGCTTTTTCCTTCCCGTTGCATCGTCGCATTCAGATCCTGAATCTGGCTGTGCAAGGAGCCATGGGCCAGGGCCTGCCCAGAGAAAAGAAGTAAAGCGAGTAACAGACGATTCAACCGCATGATGGGATCCTCAACGAATAGGAAAGGCGGGGCTGTCCCCGCCATATCCATGCCAGTGCCAATCAGTTTTGATACGTAATGCTCAAAGCCGGGCGTTGGGAGACAGTGCCATATTCGCTGGAGCGGAAGTCGACCCCGTCGCTGCTGGTGGAGCGGATGGTCAGGCCATTATTGTCCACCGTACCGTTCAACCAACCCTGCACCAGGCTGATGCCAGCCGCATTGAGCGTGATCGTATGAAGCCCGTTGGAATTGGGCACGAAGCTGCCGATCTCCGCACCTTGGCTGCCGCTCACATTGGCGTTAGTCCAGGTGGCAGTGCTTTCGCTCCAGGCTACGTTTCGTGCATAGAGGCGATAGGTGCCGGCGCTTGGGTTGAACGCTTGCAGTTTCACTCGAACCGACTTGACGATGGCAGTGCTCGGGATGCCGGTCAGCCCCCATTTGAGCAGGCTCACCAGTTCGCCATTCGTGCCGTCCGACCCATCTGCCAGCACGGTGGCAGAGGTGCCGAAGTTGGAGCCGGGCACGCCGCTGGCGACGTAGGTATCCTGGGTGCCGGCGTATCCGTTCAATCCGTCACGCAGCTCCACCGTCACCGTGGTGCTGCCGGCAGCGAGCGTCGTCGCGTTGGCCACATTCGAATAGCTCGAGCTGCCAGCACTGTTCTTGGCACGTACGCGGTAATAGTAGCTGGTGCTGGC
>JBCNOX010000189.1:0-8714 GCA_039593645.1 Pseudoduganella sp. | reverse complement strand
GACCAGCGCTTGCACGGCGCCGCTGCCGGCGCCCTGCTCCATCGCGGCTGCCAGCTCGGTGTAGATGGCGTTGCCTTGGTCGATCAGGCCTTGCTGCTTGCCTTCGCTGTAGCCTTGCCACTGCCGCGCCGACGCTTGCACGACTTCCTTGCCGTATTTCTGTTCCGCTTCCTGCTCGTATTTGTGCTGGCGCTCGCGCAGGCCGTCGAAGAGTTGTACTGCTTTCATGGTCTGGTTTCCTTTCAGGTGGAGGATGGTTCTGTCCACCGTGGAAATCAGCCCTTGCAATTCCTGCAGCCGGCTGGCCAACGCCTGCTTGTGGCTTTGCAGCGCTGCCAGCACGTCGAAGCCCGGTTGCGACATGATGTCGCAGATGGCGCCCAGCGGCACATCCATCTCCCGGTAGAACAGGACTTGCTGCAGCCGCAGCAGGTCCGCTTCGTTGTAATAGCGGTAGCCGTTATCGCCAATGCGCGAAGGCTTGAGCAAGCCGATGCTGTCGTAGTAGCGCAGGGTGCGGCCAGTGACGCCGGTCATGTCGGAGAGCTGTTTTACGGTGTACATGCAGCCATCCTCAAGGTTGACGCGACGTCAAGGTCAAGCACTATTTTCAGCCCAGTTCAAAAGTCGTGATGCCAAACTGCCGCGCCAGCGGCAATCCAGGATCTTCGCCGGTGTACATGCGCGCCGTTTCAAAACAGGCGCGCATGCCATGCCGTGCGGCTAACGCCACCGCAGCGGCATTCGGCTCCGGCACATCAAGGAACACCGGTTCGTCGGCCGGCACGCGCCCGCACACGGCCTGCAGCAATTCATCGGCCACCTCCGGCGATTCTGCGCACAAAGGGCCAATCTTGAAGCCCGCGCGGCATGGACGCAGCACCGCGTAGCCAAGCAGCGCGCCGTCGTGATCGCGTACCCCGAACGCCACGCTGCCTTCCTGCTGCAGCCAGCAGCGCATGAATTGCTCGCGGTCGTCGGGAAAGAAAGCGCGGTCATAGCGCACCACGTCGGCGAGATCCTGCGGGCCCAGCGGCATCACGCGGTCAGCGGCAGGAATGTCGCTGCCCCGGCCCTCATAGCGCACGTTGCGGTGCGCCAGTTTGAAGCCGGAGCGCGCGTAATTGGCCTGCTGGGCCGGCACGCCATCGAGTCCCACGTTGCGGCCTTCCAGCCGCGCCATGCCGGCGCGCCAGATCGCCATGCCATATCCCTTGCCGCGAAACTCCGGCCGCACGATATAGCCGCCGATAAAGCCGAAGCCGGCGCCGTAACGAACGGCGAAAATGCTGGCTACCGGCTCGCCGTCAATCGTGCCAAGCAGGAAGCCGTCCGGGTCGGCGGCATAAAAGCTGGCTGCATCCTGCAGGCCGGGATTCCATCCTTCCGCAGCAGCCCATTCGAGCACGATTTCGAGCTCGGACGGGGTCATGGCACGAATTTCCATATCAGTTTCCAAAAGTCGAATCATAAGCGGAAAAAGCCGCCCGCACAGCATGTTCCCAGGCAGCGCCATCCTGTTCATAAAGATCGCCGGTTGGCGCAGCCGCCTCAGCATCCAGCGTACTGCGCCGGCGATACAGGAACACTGTCGCCCAGGCCACGCTGGGCGGCGCGAACTGCTGCACCAGCTCGAAAACCGGGTGCAACAGGGGGAACGTGACCGTGCTTACCAACGCTCCTTCCGGAAGTTCCCTGGCCAGCTTCTCGCCCAGCCGGTCCATCATTGAGGCGAAACAGGTGCTATAGATATACACCAAGCTGGCGTCGGAGACATCGGCATCAAACATATCCTGGTGCAGCAGGCGCACTCGCGCCGCAACCCTGGCTGCTGCGGCAGGGTCTTCGGACGATCCGGCCGCCAGCATCTGCGCCAGCCGCACCTGCGCCATGTCGTTGCGATAGCCAAGCAGCTCCACGCCGGTGCAGCGCATGCCGGGCAAGGCCAACGCAGCGCTCAATACAACCTTGCCAAGGCCGCTGCCCAGATCGATGAAGTGGCCACGCAAAGGCAGCCACGGCGCCACCGCCTCGAAGTAGTTGTCGAGCTCCCGCTGCGTGAATTCGCCGTAGATCAGGCGGCCGTCGTCGACCAGCCATTGCGCCAGGTCCGTATCGGATATCTCGGCCAGGTCCAGCTCCGGAGCGCGCTCCGGCAGCATGCCATGCTGCTGGATGCCGGCCGGCACGCAGCCTGCGATCAGGCGCCGGTGCGGCTTCAGGCGCGCAATGAAGGTGTCGCGCAGCTCATGCTGGCGGAACGCTGCGCGCACCGCCAGGCCGATTTCGACGTAACGGCCCAGCACTGCATCGTCGATCACTGGCCGCACATGCTGTGCACCGCTGGTGATTGCGCGCCGCATCGACAGCATGGTTTTCTCCTCGCCGGATAATTATCCACTCTACAATAAAAAACCGCCCCGAGGGGCGGTTTTCGCATCAGCTGGAGAGCTGTTCAGAAGCGGTAGTTCAGCGACGCTGCGTAGGTGCGGCCAAGCTGGCTGAAGTGCGAACCGTCGTAGGTCACCATGTCGTAACGGCCGTTGAAGGTGATCAGGTTGCGCTGGATGGCTTTCTGGTTCGGATCGTCGATGATCTTCTGGCCGTCGGCATTCAGCGCCTTGAACTCCCACTCAGGCGTGGTGTTGAACACGTTGTTGATGTTGAACGACAGGGTCACGTTCGGCATCAGGTTGTAGTTGATGGCGAAGTCGGTAACGTTCTTGGTCTTGAACTTGGTTTCCAGGTCGCTGTCCAGGCCGGCCTGGCGGAAGCGGGTCGGGCCGAACACGGTGTTGTTGATCGACAGGTTCAGCTTCTTGTAGTCCCAGTCAGCACCGAGGATGGTCTTGAACTTCGGACGCGAAGTGAACATCAGCGCTTCCTGCGTCGCATCGAGCACGGACTGGCCGGCGTTCGCCACGATTGTAGGATTCTTGACCGCGCCGTCACGCTCGTTCTTGTGCGTGTAGTTACCGGACAGGTTCAGGGTCAGCTTGCCGTCGGCCAGAGGAATGTTCTTACGCGACAGCACGTAATCGAGGCCTTCGGTGCGGGTTTTCACCGCGTTGACGAAGAAGCTGACGGAAACGATGCCGTTTGCTGCCAGGATCTGGTCCAGCTGCTGGCTAGGATCGCCGGTCGGCACGATTTCCTTGCCCAGCACGATGCGGTCCTTGACCTTGATGTTGTAGTAGTCCAGGGTAGCGCTGGTGTTTTCATCCGGCTTCAGGCCCAGGCCCAGAGTGATATTGTCGGACTTTTCGGCCTTCAGCTTAGGCACGCCCAGCGCGGCTGCTTGCGCCGATACGTTGTTCACCAGGCCAGACACCTGGATGCCGCCGCCAGGCACGAAGGAATACTGCGCTTTCTGGGTGTAGATCTGCGCCAGGGAAGGAGCGCGGAAACCTTTCGATGCCGATGCGCGCAGCGTCACCCAGTCGTTCGCCTTGTAGCGGGTGGACAGCTTCCATACGAATGCGGAGCCGAAGTCGGTGTATTTTTCCCAGCGGCCGGTGCCGTCAATCAGCAGGTCCTTGCTGATATCCCAGGTCGAGCCGGCATACACGCCATAGTTGGAGCGCGAGGACGGGAACGAGTTATCCGGATGGTTGCCGGCGAAGGAGTCGGCGCCGCTACCCTGCCAGGATGCACGCTCGCCTGCTTTCACTTCGAACTTCTCGTGACGCAGCTCGGTACCGGCGTAGAAATTGACGGTGTCGGTCAGCTGTTTGGAGATATCGCCGTTGAACACGTAGTGCTGGAACTCTACGCCGCCGGCATAGAAGTGCGTCGGCGAGTGCTCGGTGCTGGTGCCGGCGAGGACGGCGTCCTCCATGCTGCGGTTGACGGAGTGGTCGACGTCGTACTTTTGCTTGTTGCCGCCGTAAGTCAGGCTGAAGTCAGCATTCCAGCCGGCCAGGTCCATCTTCACGCCGCCGGTGGCGTTGTAGTCATCCAGAGTACCGTCGAAGGTAGGCTGGTAGCCTTCATACGGAGTGCCGGCTGGATGCAGCAGGCCGTAATCGGTTGGGCGCCAGTATGGAGTACGGTAGTTCGCAAAGGAGTTGATCTTCTTTTTCACGTACGCCGCGTTGGCATAGACCGCAATGCCCTCGCCCAGATCGTAGCGGGTATTGAACAGGCCTTTGTACGCCTTGGTCCTTGGCGAGCCGTTGATGTTGCGCGCGTCTGGATACTTCGACAGGAAGGCCTGCACCTCGGACAACGGAGCGCCGAAGTCGCTCGATTCGCCGGCGGCGCTGACGATGCCGGAGCGGCTGGACAGGTTCACGCGCGAAGCGTCAATCGTGTAGTTGAAGAAGCCGCGGTCGCCGCCCAGCGTGAAGCCCTGGTTGAGGCTCAGGCCGCCCATGCCACCGTCGTGCTCGTGGGTGATGCCGGTGCGCGCGGTCACGGAACCGCCTTCGGCATTGTCCTTCAGGATGATGTTGACCACGCCCGCAATCGCGTCTGAACCGTATTGCGCCGAAGCGCCGTCGCGCAGTACTTCGATGCGCTTGATCGCATCGGCCGGGATGGCGGAAATGTCGGCACCCGACTCGCCGCGGCCTGGCGAGGTCTGGGTGTACACCAGCGAGCTCATGTTCTTGCGCTTGCCGTTGATCAGGATCAGCACGCGGCTAGGACCCATATTACGGATTTCGTAAGGGTCCAGCAGAGAGGTCGCGTCATTGACCGGGGTCTGCACGGTATTGAAGGACGGGACGCGGAACTGCATCGACTTGTCCAGGGTGGCCTGGCCGGTCTTGGTCAGTTCGCGCGAGCTCAGCACGTCGACCGGGACCGGAGTGTCGACCATGGTGCGCTGCGAACCGCGGCTACCGGTCGAGACGATGACCACCTTCTGGATGTCGTCGGGAGTGGCATCGGCAGCCTGCTGCGCCTGGATCGGCGCGGCATCCTGTGCTTGTGCGTAGGCTTGGCCCAGCAGCACAAACGGGCTGGCGGACAACATTAATGCTGCAATGGGGAAATGTTTATTCATGTATTTCTCTCTTCCATACAGATTTTTAAAAGACTACGGCAGAATTTATATGCAACATTTACATCCGTCTATTATTTCCAGTTATTCATGCGCAAATACAACATGTATGGATCTTTTTTATGAAGTTGCACGGAACATAAAAAACGCCGTGATAATCTTTATGGCATGAGCTATAAAAGCCTCTGCGTTCTGCTGGCCCTGATGGCCGGCATGTCTGCCCATGCCGCAAAAGAGCCGCCGCTGCGCCTGTGCTTTGAAGATGTCGATCAGCGGCCATGGAGCACGCCTGACGGCAAAGGCCTTAATTTCGAATTATTAAAGCGAGTTGAAATACTCCTTAATGAACAATTTATTTATTCACCAAAGCCTTGGAAGCGTTGCTTAAGTGAATTGAAACTTGGCCAGGTGGATGCGGTAGTCGGTGCCGCAGATGCGATTGACCGCCGTGCGTGGTCGCGCATTCCCCAATTACCCGATGGGCGGGAAGATCCGGCGCGTGCATTATTCGAAGATGCGGCCCTGGTGTTCCTGCGCGTGGGCGGCCACGGCAGCTGGGACGGCCATGAACTGCTGGCGCCCGGCAAGGTGGTGGTAGTGCAGACCGGGTACCTGGTGGGGCAGCAATTGCGCGAGAAAGGCTATCTTCCGCATGACACCGTGAAGTCGGCCGCCGACGCGCTGCGCATGCTGACCAAGGGCAGTTTTGACGTCGCCGTCCTGCAGGGACTGGAAGCGAGCAAGCTGGCGCACGAAGATCCCCGCTTCAAGGGCAAGGTCCGGCAGGCCGAACTGCCCTATGCCACCGTCCACCTGCACCTGATGGTGGGACGCGGCGTCTACCAGCGCGATCCGCAGCGGATCGAAGCCATCTGGCAAGCCATCGGCACCGTGCGCCAGTCGCGCGATTACCGGCAAATCGAGGAGGCGGCGGGCATAAAACATTTCCATTGATATTTCCATTGAGGAAATTTTATGGTTAAATAAATGGCATGAATTTTCTCCTCGATGGACGCCTGTCCCTGATCACCCCCGAAGGCGTGCGTTTGCAGCTGGTTCCTGCCGGTCCGGTAGTACGCGCTTACGCATGGGCCATCGACTTCGCAGCCTGGGGCATCAGCGCCAGCGTCCTGATCGGAATCCTCGGCGCCATCATCTCTTCCGAAAAACTGTTCAACGGCGTGACCGCGATCCTGTTCTTCCTAGCCTACTGGGCCTATCCGGTGTTGTGCGAGGTATACGCCGGCGGCCGCACGCTGGGCAAGCACATTGTCGGCCTGCAAGTACTGCGCGCCGACGGCCTGCCGGTGCGCTGGCGCGAGTCGGTACTGCGCAACCTGCTGATGGTGGCCGACTTCCTGCCGCTGCTGTACGCCTCAGGCCTGCTGGCCATGCTGTGCGACCGCCACTTCCGCCGCCTGGGCGATATCGTGGCCGGGACCCAGGTGGTGTACCGCGACAAGCCGCCCCAGCGCGTTGACGTGCCCGACGCGGCGCCGCTGCCGCTGCCTTTCCCGCTGACGCCCGAGCAGCAGCGCGCCCTGGCCGACCTGTTCGCGCGCGAAAGCCGCCTGCCGCACGGGCGCATGCTGGAACTGGCCGATATCGCCGCCCCCTTGACCGGGCGCGAAGGCGACGCTTCGCTGGAACGCTTGCGCGGCATGGCTGCAGGACTGGTTCGATGAAGCAAGCCCAGTTTGAAGCGGCTTACGGTCCGCTGTGGAGCGAGATCGACACCCTGCTGGCCAAGCGCGCCGACGGCCGCGAAGCCTTGCCCGCGCAATACCGCCGCCTATGCCAGTGCCTGGCCCTGGCCAGCCAGCGCGGCTACTCGCCGCAACTGGTGTCCTACCTGCACGGCCTGGTGGCGCGCTGCCACCATGCACTGTACGGCGCGGCGGCCGAACGCCCGACCGTGCTGCTGCAATGGCTGCGCCTCGACCTGCCGCGCCGCGTGCGTGCCGAATGGAAGCTGTTGCTGGTGGTGCTGGTTTGCCTGCTCGGGCCGGCCATTGCCATCGGCCTGCTGGTATGGCACGACTCGCACAACGCCTTCATGTTCGCGTCGCCGGAGGAACTGACGCGCATGCACCAGATGTACTCGCCTGCCAGCATGACGACCGGCCGCGGCGGCAGCGAAGGCGACCTGCAGATGTTCGGCCACTATATCTGGAACAACGTCTCGATCGGCTTCCGCACTTTCGCCAGCGGGATTTTCGGCGGCGTGCCGGCCTTGCTGAGCGTGCTGTTCAACGGCATGAAAATGGGCGTGGTGGCGGCCTGGCTCAGCCTCGACCCGGCCACCCGCAGCAACTTCTGGTCCTTCGTGGTGACCCATTCCAGCTTTGAGCTGACCGGCCTGGTGCTGTCCGGCGTGGCCGGCGTGCGCCTGGGCCTGGCGCTGGTGCAGCCGGGCCGCCTGAGCCGCCGCCATGCGCTGCAGGAGGCCAGCATCCAGATGTATCCGGTGGTGGCGGGCGCCGCCCTGCTGACCGTGCTGGCCGCGTTCTTTGAAGCCTTCTGGTCGGCCAGCGCCTTTGCGCCGGCCGTGAAATACAGCGTCGGCGCACTGTGCTGGGCCCTGGTATTCCTGTTCTTTGCTTGCGCCGGCCGCGAGAAAGGCGTGCATGCAACTCGATAAGCTGCGCCTTGATTTGCGCCCGCGCAGCAATGCGCAAGGCCTGGACCTCGGCTTCGCCCTGCTGCATGCCGGCGGCGCCGATGTGTGGCGCGCCTGGCTGGCCCTGTGGCTGCCGCTGTCGGCGCTGGCCGTCCTGATCAGCTGGTACAACCCGGACCTGGCCCTTGGCTGGCTGCTGCCCTGGTGGCTGCGCCCCTTGCTGGAACGCGCGCCGCTGCACGTGCTGGCGCGCCAGGTGTTCGGCGAGCAGACCAGCTGGCGCGATGCCTTGCGTGCCTGGCCGCGCGAGCTGGGCGGGGGCTGGTTCCGCATGCTGACCTGGTGGCGGCCCTTCATGGCCGGGCGCGGCCTGCACCAGCCGGTATGGGTGCTGGAACGGGCGCGCGGCAAAGTCGCCACGGCGCGCCGCGCCACCATCGCGCGCGGCGGCACGGGCGGCGCCGCCCTGCTGTTCGGCAGCACCTGCGCCACCTTTGAATTCGTGCTGATGATGGGCGTGCTGGCCCTGCTCGGCCTGTTCATGCCGGGCGAATCGCCCAATCCATTTGCCCTGTTCGGACTGAATGACCATGGAGCGCTGCAGGCGGCGCTGGGCACCGGGGCCTGGTGCCTGGCCGGCGCCATCATCGGCCCGGTCTACACCGCCTGCACCTTCACCCTTTACCTGAACCGGCGCGCCACGCTGGAGGCCTGGGACATCGAAATCGTGCTGCGCCAGCTGCGCCCGCCGGCACGCCCAACGGCAGCGCGCCACGCCGCCAGCGTGCTGATGGCGGCGCCGCTGCTGGCCATGGCCTTGCTCGGCATGCCCCCGCCGGTGCAGGCGGCGCCGGCCGCCAGCGCGCCCGTGGTCACCGATTGCGAGCCGCCCAATGGCCTCAAGCTGCAGGACACTGGCCGCGGCCCCGACCGTTCGCCCGAACAGGCCGCAGCACGCCGCCAGCTTGACCAGGTCTTCGCGCACGAGGACTTGCGCGGCTATCGCTGCGGCGAGCAGTGGGAGTTGCGCGTGCCACCGGAAAAGGAAAAGACCAAGCCGAAAGACCCGCCGCTGATGCCGCGCAAGTC